>NZ_JAJEQD010000040.1:0-2219 GCF_020687175.1 Veillonella fallax
TTATTTCCATTATCTAAACCAGCATCAGTCAGGGATACAGGATTCTTACCTGTTGTATTGATACGTACACCATCAGCAGCATATTTAGTATTACCGTTAGCATTAGTTACTGTTGTACCTGCTGCAGTTGTTGCAGTGGAATCAGTACCATTAGCAATAGTATTAGATGTAGCATTGGATGTATTTACATTGCCATTGCCATCATCAATTACATTACTATCTACCGTTGATTTATTGGATTTAGCACCATCTTTAATTACGTAACCAGCTGCAGTTGTTTCTGTGGACTTAGTACCATCAGCTACTGTATTACCAGCCGCTGTAGATATATTTGTCTTAGTACCATCTGTTTGAACGATGCTATCGCCTTTAATAACAGTTGTTTTACCGCCTGTAGCTTCGAAGGTTGCAGAGTTCATCTTCACAAGATCTTTATTCAAGGAGTATGTGAAATCTCGTTCGTTTTGGTTCACTGTGAGGTTTTCACCAGCGATCAATTGAACTTTGTCGTCTTTACCAACCTTAGCATCCTTCTTAGTACCTGTTTGGTTACCAGATGTAGTAGCATCTTTGTCTGCAGTAATTTGCCATGTTTGTTCCCCTACTGCTTTCAATTGTTCTTCCGTAGCGGCACGGCCTTTTGTTGCAAAGTCTGCACTATTTACAGTTGTATTAGACAAGCCTGTAATATCATTTGTAGTACCACCAGTTACGGTTACAGTACCAGTTTTTACAGTACCTGCTACACCATCTAAGGCAACAGCATTAGCACCACCTGTAGTAATTGTATTATTTACACCATCTACAACAGAAGAGCCAATTATAGCTTTGCCAGCAGTGATTGCACTTGTATTTGTACCATCGGTAATTGTATTAGATGTCGCATTGGATGTATTTACATTGCCATTGCCATCATCAATTACATTACTATCTACCGTCGATTTATTGGATTTAGCACCGTCTTTAATCACTTGCCCAGCTGCAGTTGTTTCTGTGGACTTAGTACCATCAGCTACTGTATTACCAGCCGCTGTAGATGTATTCGTCTTAGTACCATCTGTTTGAGAGATGCTATTGCCTGTAATAACAGTTGTTTTACCACCTGTTGCTTCGAAGGTTGCAGAGTTCATCTTCACAAGGTCTTTATTCAAGGAGTATGTAAAGTCTCGTTCGTTTTGGTTTACTGTGAGGTTTTCACCAGCGATCAATTGAACTTTGTCGTCTTTACCAACCTTAGCATCTTTCTTAGTACCTATTTGGTTACCAGATGTAGTAGCATCTTTATCTGCAGTGATTTGCCATGTTTGTTCCCCTACTGCTTTTAATTGTTCTTCAGTAGCGGCACGGCCTTTTGTTGCAAAGTCTGCACTAGTTACAGTTGTGTTGGACAAGCCTGTAATATCGTTTGTAGTACCACCAGTTACGGTTACAGTACCAGTTTTTACAGTACCTGCTGCACCATCTAAGACAACTGCATTAGCACCACCAGTTGTAATTGTGTTATTCACACCATCTACAACGGAGGAACCAATTGTAGCTTTACCTGCTGTACCATCAATTGTTACTGCATTAGCACCAGTACCAAGAGTCACTTTGTCGTTGAGTTTTACGTCATAGATTGTATGACCGTCAGTAGCCGTAGTAGATGTAAGGGTTACATTACCTGTTGTAGCATTCGCTGCTTCACCATTGTTAGCAGTTACTGTAGTAGTAGCCTTTTTAACATCTGCAATATTAGCTGCATTTGTGTTATCTGTATCATCATTATTTACATGACCACTTGCTACATTTTTGATGACATTATTGCCATTATCTAAACCAGCATCAGTCAAGGATACAGGATTTTTACCTGTTGTATTAATACGTACACCATCAGCGGCATATTTAGTATTACCGTTAGCGTTAGTTACAGTCGTACCATCAGCTGTAGTTGCTGTAGATTTACCACCATCAGCTACTGTGTTACTAGCGGCTGTAGATGTATTTGTCTTAGTACCATCTGTTTGAGTAATGCTATCGCCTGTAATAACAGTTGTTTTACCGCCTGTGACTTCAAAGGTTGCAGAGTTCAGCTTCACAAGGTCTTTATTCAAGGAGAATGTGAAGTCTCGTTCGTTTTGGTTCACTGTGAGGTTTTCACCTGCGATCAATTGAACTTTGTCGTCTTTACCAACCTTAGCATCCTTCTTAGTACCTGTTTGGTTACCAGATGTAGTAGC
>NZ_JAJEQD010000041.1:0-1824 GCF_020687175.1 Veillonella fallax
AACACAGTAGTTAAGCTCATAAACGCCGAAAGTACTTGGCTGGAGACGGCCTGGGAGGATAGGAAGCCGCTGATTAAGGAAAAGAAAAAGGTCTACCTAAAGGTAGGCCTTTTTCTTTTTGCTAGTCTTCGACTAGCTAACCCTGCTAGAGACGCCTCCAGGCAAGGTTGTACAAGTAATATCTATGTGTATTCATCAATACGGATGGCGTGGGAAGGGTAGGGTGTGAGGCCACAGAGGAGTAACACGACGCATGGGGCCCACACATCACCTTCTTCCGAACGTAAGATTTACCAAGCTACTTAGTAGCGCAGGGAAATCCACAGTGAGGAAGCAAGTAGGGCCACCGTACAGTAATTAGACCTAAGCGACGCATACGTCCATTGCATCAGGTTCGACGAAGCCTTTAAGGTATATATTTTAATTTAGATCATAGTGTTAACTACTGCCATGGGCGAGTGTGATAGGAAGCCGCGACTAGTGGTAGGAACCAACTCTATTCATACGGTAACGCGGCACAACGTGCCAATGTTACCGAACCGTACATTAGTTGAGTAGCTCCAAATACATGTAAATACATATAAACCTCATCCCAATTTATGTAACATATACATTATTCATTCATATCTATCTTTAAATATTTATCCCTAAATAACCACTATATTATTCAATGGAGATTTACCTCTTAATGATCAAATATCCACCATATAGCCCTAATTTTACTCTTTTTACTGCTATATCTATACATAGTACTTTATGTTTAACTGCTTTAATAGATCATTATACAAGTTATTCTTTAATCAACTTTACTAATTAATCATCTTTATGTAATTAATATTACTTTAATTTTAAATTTTAATAATCACTATCTACTACATATTCTATTCATGCATAGGTTTATCTGAAATTCACATATAAAGCTATAAATATAGATAAATACTGGGTTTATACTTACATTAGTATTGCCTAAATATGCACCAAAATTTACTCATTTCATTTATATCTCATATAACTTTCACTATGTTTTCACATATAATCTTTATACTAGCAATAGTTGATTGAGATCAACTAAGGAAATGGAGGTCTACTGCAAATAACTTTTACCTGTCCCTTTTACAAATAATACAAACAACACAACACAAAACAATACAACACATAAAACAACACTTAAATACACAACAATACTCTCCCTGTGTATAAACAAAACAATACATATACAAAACTCTCTAATTATATATACCATCTCCCGTATATATAAAGGTAAAAGTTAGGTAGACATAAGAGCCCTTGAGAAAGGGCTCTTTTTCCTTTTAAATTCACTATTATTTCATTATTTTAAAGGGCTTTGTTTCTTGACAGGGAACCTAATTTTTGTTAAACTAATCAAGTATCAAGCACAGCTTGATGAACATAGGGGTATAGCTCAATTGGTAGAGTAGCGGTCTCCAAAACCGTTGGTTGTGGGTTCAAGTCCTACTGCCCCTGCCAAATTTGGATTGCGGTCTTCGGACCGCATGTCCATAAAATTACTCAAAAAATATTAAAAAAATGCTTGCATAGATGTAAGCGTTATGTTAATATAAGTGAGTACCAAGTACATGACTCAGTAGCTCAGCTGGATAGAGCGTTTGACTACGAATCAAAAGGCCAGGGGTTCGAATCCCTTCTGGGTCACCAAATGAAAGCATCACAGTAATGTGGTGCTTTTTTATTTTTACAAAACCATTTCGGGTTATAGGACAAAAAGTGTGGGTTATAGGACAAAACGTGTTGGTTTTATAGGCGATGGAGCCAGTAAATTACTGGCTCCATCGCTATTTTAAG
>NZ_JAJEQD010000042.1:0-1700 GCF_020687175.1 Veillonella fallax
GTAACTGCAGATAACATGAAAACTGTTGTGAATGATGCTATCACTAAAGCTGTCACATCTGCTAAAGATGGATCTGCATGGAACATTTCTACTAATGGTGGTACAGCTACAAAAGTGTCTGGTGGTAATACGGTTGATCTCATTAATGGTGACAACATCGAGATTACACAAGATGGTACAGATGGTAAGAAGATTACGGTTAAGACGAAAAAAGACCTTACTGTAGACTCTGTGACTGCAGGCAATACTGTAATTAATACATCTGGATTAACTAATGGTACAACTGCTATTACTGGAACTGGTATTACAACAGATAAGGTAACAGTAGGTGGCTTATCTATTGACAAAACTGCAGGTATTAATGCTGGTAATAAGGCGATTACTAATGTAGGCACAGGTATCGTGGCGAATAGCAATGCAGATAATAGTAATGTTGCTAACATTGGCGATGTTAAGACTATTGCTAATGATGCTGTAGCTAATTTATCTACAAATCTTGGTGTTACAGATGGCACGAATAATGGTACTGTTAACTTAAAGACTGAAAAATTAAAAGTTGTTGGCACAGGCGCTGCAACAGCGACTGTGAATGGTCAAACGGTTACCGTTGATGTAGCAAAAGGTACATTAGCAGCTAATGCGGCAACTGGGGCCTTAACAGGTACTGCTGGTGTAGTTGATGCTAATGATATGGCTACTGCTGTCAATACAGCGATTACAAAAGCTGTAGATAATGCGACAGGTACCCAAGCTCTTAAAATTGGTGGTGACACTACAGCTACTGGTTCTGTTAACCTTAAGAGTGATACATTATCTGTAAAAGGTGATAATAAATTTATTACAACAGCAGCGTCTGGCAATGACATTACCTTAACGGTTAACGAACAAGCAATCAAAACAGCAGCAAAAGATGCGGCAAGTTTCAAAGTAAAAGCTAATAGCGAAGCTGAACAAGAAGTAAAGGGTGGCGAAACTGTTGTATTTAACGATGGTGACAATATCGAGATTACCCAAACTGGTAAGACCTTTAAAATTGCTACATCTAAAAATGTAACATTTGATACGGCAACTATCGGTGGAAATACAACTATTGGATCCACTGGTATTACAACAAATAAAGTAACAGTAGGTGGTATCTCTATTGATGGCACTAACGGCATTAATGCAGGTAGTAAACAAATCACTAACGTAGCAAGTGGTGGTACTACAGCTACGAATGCTGCGAATATTGGTGATATCAATGCGGCTATTTCTAGTTTGACTACTAACCTAGGTAAAAATACGACAATTGCTTATAAAGCAAATAATGCGGGCGGTCAAACAGTATCCTTGGCAGATGGATTTAATTTCACTAATGGTACATTAACAACTGCAGAAGTAGGCGCTAGTGGCGTTGTGAAGTTTAATGTAACGCAAGGGGCATTATCTACGGATACCAATGGTACTGTATCTGCTGGTACAGCCGGTGTAGCAACAACTGCTGATGTAGCAAGTGCTGTGAATAGTGCGGTTAGCACAGCGGTGAATAATGCAACAGGCAATCAAAAACTTGATATTTCTGCAGGTGGTACAGATAGCTCCGTTAACCTTAAAACTCAAAAATTAACAGTAGCAGGTACAGGTGCTGCGACAGCGTCTTTGAATGGTCAAACGATTACTGTTGATGTAGCACAAGGTACATTTACTAATAAGTCTGATGG
>NZ_JAJEQD010000043.1:0-1565 GCF_020687175.1 Veillonella fallax
TGTAGTGACCCCAAAAAGTTAGACTTTTATTTCCGAGTAACCTAAACTGGTTGCTCGGAATTTTTTTATGCTGCAGTAGTAGCTAAACGATAGTCAACTGGACTTAGCCAGTTCAATTTTTCCTTAATTCGTTTAGTATTGTAATACATAATATAGTTTTCAATCGCCATTTTTAACTCATCATAACTATGAAAGGTATTGTCATAATACATCTCTTGTTTTAAGATAGCAAAAAAGTTTTCCATTGGTGAATTGTCGAGACAATTACCTCTTCTAGACATACTTTGAAATATGTTATGCACTTTTAAATTATGTTGATACGCTTTCATTTGGTAACCCCAACCACGGTCAGAATGAAATGTCCGTCGATACTTAGCATCAGCAGTCTTTTCAATCGCCTGTTGTTGTGCTGAAAGTATAGACTCAGCCGATGGTGTAGGACTTATACTAAAACTAATAATTTCAAGATTATATAAATCCATAAATGGATCTAAGTATAGTTTTCCAACTTTCAAAGCACCGTTTGCATCTAGTTCATAATACTTAAATTCAGTTGTATCTGTAGTAATTTTTTGATGTGGTTGACTGCAATAGAATCTACGCTTAATGCGATTAGGTGCAATCCGTCCTTTAACGCCTTTATATGAGTTATATTTTCGGCTCTTACGGGAGAATGCTATTACTTGCAGATTGAACTTTTGCATAATTCGTTGCAATCGTTTCTTATTAATAACAATACCTCGTGATCGCAACAAAGGTAACAATCTTCTATATCCATAGTTGGGATGGTCCTTACGAATATCTTCAATAGCTATTCGTATTTGTAGATCTGGATCTACTCGGTCAAAGCGCTGTTGCCAGTACATATATGTTGCTTTTGGAAAACGTAAGGCAGCAAGAATCTCAGTTAGTTTGAATTCTCTTCGGAGACTGCTAATGATTCTTGCTGTTCTTTCATTTTTCGAGCGTCCTCGAGGCGCAATCTCCTCAATTCTTTTAAATAGGCATTCTCTATTTGAGCGTAGCGTAATTGTTTTTCCAATTCTAAAATACGAGCTTGCTCTGGTGTTAATTCTTTTTTCTTCTTTTGGTTACGTGATTTAGTATGTGTGGTAATCTTTGCTTTTTCATCTGTTCGACTCATGGTAGGTATTCGTCCTTTCGGTCGCTCGACAAAAGCATTGGTCCCATATTTCATAAAATCCGATTTCCAGCGAGCTATTAATGAAGGATTATTCAGCCCATATTGTAATGCAATTTGCCGATACGATAATTCACTAGTTAAGTATGACTCTACCACAGCTAGCTTAAATTCTGAAGTATATCTTGTATTATTTCGCTTTCGACACAAACCATCTTTACCAAATTCTTTAAATGCACTAATCCAACGACGAACTTGCGATGTAGTCTTTACACCATATTTCTTAGTTAAATACTCATATCCACCTTCGCCGTTTAGATATGCGGTAACGACTTTTAATTTAAATATAAGGCTATATTTTGCCATAGAAAAACCGACCTCCTTAACGTTAAGATTTTTGGTCTAACATTAAGGGGTCGGTTCA
>NZ_JAJEQD010000044.1:0-1349 GCF_020687175.1 Veillonella fallax
GGGTTATAGGACAAAACGTGTTGGTACTTTAATCCCAATCATTGAAAGATAATTTGTCATAGTTATGCAAATCACCCCAAGAAATGGCATCCCCCCAAGTTGGAATTATGCCTTGAAGTTGGGCTCTTTCATTCATAGAACTATATATTTTAGAAATACTTGCATCAGTTGGCATTACCTTAAGTATTTCTTTTGCAGAAAGCGGTCTTGGTGAGTGTAAATAACACCACCAAAAGACCGCTTTTATACGTTTTTCTACAGACATTCCTCGATGGTAGCGCAATAAACGTCTGAGTTGTGCGTTTACTCCGCCTTCAATAGGGTTATTAGTCCTCGGACATTCTTTATCCAACACCAATGTTTCATCTAAATATCGAAACATTGTCTCTGTATTAATTAATACCACTAGAGAGTTATAGGCTTTTAGTAATCGTTCATGCGTAGCTCTTAAATTATCATTACTATCACGTGTCATTTCACTTAGAAACTCTTTAAAAGTCACTCTCCAATTAAATAATCGTTGAATCCATATTTTTGCATCTTCCTGTGTTTTTACGTTATATAAATCGCTTGCTAAATCTTTTAACATAATACCTGCTAATGTCTTAGGCCGCCTAGTAGTGTAACGATGTACTTGCCATACGGCATGAACAATACAACGTTGAAGCTTGGCGGTACGCCAAACTTTTTTTAATGCTTTTCTAAGACCAGGTCCACCATCAGAAACGACCACAATGGGGGTCGCTATTCGCTGCATAAGAGCTTGCCATGAGCGAGACTGTTCTGACCTACATAAATACCACCCTAATACATATTCACCATCATAACAGATCAAAATACAAGCTTTTTTAGCTAAGTAAATACCATCAACGAATACCACATCTCTCGAGGTTTCAATTTTGGGCGGCATAGGCCATATTTGCCAGAAATCAGCTATCTGTCTACGAAATGTACGGCCCTGCCCAGGCATGTCCTGTTGTGTTTCTTTACTAAATAACCAATTTAGAAATCGATGAAAACATTTAGTAGTATTATCAATAGTTTGTGTAAAGGTGATGTTACACTGCTTACAATGCCATCGTTGTGATCCAGCTTTAGTTTTCCCATATTTTTGACAAGAAAATCCACAATTTATACATCTTACCAGCATGATTATTCCCTCCACTTAGAACACGATTTTCTAAGAAGATATAACCTTATTGAAGCCAGTAAAATCAAGGATTTTGGGACTTTTTACCAACACATTTTGTCCACCCTCTAAGTTTATCAAAAGAACTTAAAATAGCGATGGAGCCAGTAATTTACTGGCTCCATCGCCTATAAAACCAACACGTTTTGTCCTATAACCC
>NZ_JAJEQD010000045.1:0-1334 GCF_020687175.1 Veillonella fallax
AAAAGTGTTGCTGTTAATGCCGATGGAACTAGTTAAATACTAGCTCTATCGGCATTTTATCTTTCTGAGTAACTTTTACATATAGGACAAAAAGTGTTGCTAAAAAGTCTGAACCCCCCTTGATTTTACTGACTCAAATAAGGTTTTATCTTTCTAGAAAGATATATTTTTTAGAAGGAGTATAATTATGAAACTAGTCAGATGCCCTAATTGTGGTTTCGTCTGTAAGAGAAATGGTAAAACAAATGCGGGTTCTCAACGTTGGTATTGTAATCAATGTTCTTGCTCATTCACAAATAAAGTGAATAAAACTAATAATAATTTACAGATATTTTTGGATTGGTTATTTGGTAAACACACACAGTTAGATATGGCTGGCGATGGACGTTCATTTCGTAGAAAAACATCACAGTTTTGGGAGCTTTGGCCATTACCACCAAAAGTTGAATCATCAAGTAGTGTGGTATTTGTTGATGGTATTTATTTAGCTAGAAATGCTTGTATTTTAATCTGTTGTAATGAGACGCATGTCTTAGGCTGGTATGTTTGTAGATATGAGCATTCTAAGGCTTGGGAGGCTTTATTACGACGTATTTCATCACCTATAGTAGTTATATCCGATGGTGGTACCGGCTTTCAAAAGGCATTAAAAAAAGTTTGGCCGAAAGCCAAACTACAAAGGTGCTTATTTCATGCATTTCAACAAGTAAAACGCTATACAACAATACGTCCTAAAACGATTGCTGGTTGTGAGTTATATGGAATTGCAAGGGATTTATTAACAATACACACGCAAGATCATGCTATGAAGTGGGTACAAAACGTTATGTCATGGAAAGTACGACATAGGGTATTCCTATCAGAAATAACAGTTGATGAAAATGGTACGATACGACCTAAACATGAACGACTTATAAAAGCAGAAAATTCCTTAATTAAATTGATTAACAAAAGATGTTTATTTACTTACTTAGATGCATCGTTAACATGTACCTGCCCAGCTACTAATAATCGTATAGAAGGTGGTGTAAATGCTCAGTTACGCACTATGTTACGTAATCATAGAGGAATGTCTATTGAAAGACGAATAAAAGCGGTGTTCTGGTGGTGCTATATGCACTCACCAAACCCGCTTTCTAATGCCGAAATACTTAAGGTTATGCCGACCAACAAGAGTATTTCTGATATATATCATACCATACATGAACAATCTAGATTAGAGGCCTCTATTCCGACTTGGGGTGATGCTATTGTTTGGAGTGATTTACATAATTATGATCGCCTATTTACCAATCTTTGGGACTGAAATAGCAACACTTTTTGTCCTATAAGCC
>NZ_JAJEQD010000046.1:0-1223 GCF_020687175.1 Veillonella fallax
GCTAGTAACTCGTCATCACATCTCAGCTTTTAGAGCTACGGATTTGCCTATAGCTCAACCTACATGCTTAAACACGCACTTCCAATCGCGTGCTGACCTACCTTACTGTGTCACTCCATCGATCAAACGATTCACACCGGTACAGGAATTTCAACCTGTTGTCCATCGCCTACGCTTTTCCGCCTCGGCTTAGGTCCCGACTTACCCTGAGACGACGATCGTTGCTCAGGAACCCTTAGGCTTTCGGTGGAATGGATTCTCACCATTCTTTTCGCTACTCATACCGACATTCTCACTTCTCATCAGTCCACAACTCCTTACGGTACTGCTTCAACCCAATGAGAACGCTCCCCTACCCATGTACATTGCTGTACATGACACGACTTCGGTTTTACACTTTAGCCCCGGACATTTTCGGCGCAGAGTCTCTCGACCAGTGAGCTATTACGCACTCTTTAAATGGTGGCTGCTTCTAAGCCAACATCCTGGTTGTTTTGGAAATTCCACATCCTTCGCCACTTAGTGTAACATTTGGGACCTTAGTCGGTGTTCTGGGCTGTTTCCCTCTTGACAATGGACCTTATCATTCACTGTCTGACTCCCGAGTATAAGTATAGCCATTCGTAGTTTGACTAGGTTCGGTAACCGGTATGGCCCCTAGCCCGATCAGTGCTCTACCGCCTATACTCTCAACCTCGAGGCTAGCCCTAAAGCTATTTCGGGGAGAACCAGCTATCTCCGTGTTCGATTGGCATTTCACCCCTATCCACAACTCATCCCAAAGCTTTTCAACGCTCACGAGTTCGGTCCTCCACACAATTTTACCTGTGCTTCAACCTGGCCATGGATAGATCACTACGGTTTCGGGTCTACTATTACTAACTGAACGCCCTGTTCAGACTCGCTTTCGCTGCGGCTCCGTGTTTTCCACTTAACCTCGCTAGCAACAGTAACTCGTCGGTTCATTCTTCAATAGGCACGCCGTCGTCCTGATATATATACAGACTTCGACTGTTTGTAGACATACGGTTTCAGGTTCTCTTTCACTCCCCGCCAGGGGTTCTTTTCACCTTTCCCTCACGGTACTATGCGCTATCGGTCGATATCAGTATTTTGGCTTGGAGGGTGGTCCCCCCTGCTTCCCACAAGGTTTCACGTGTCTCGTGGTACTCTGGATACAGTCCCATGTATGCAAGGTTTCGATTACAGGGCTTTCACCTTCT
>NZ_JAJEQD010000004.1:0-144139 GCF_020687175.1 Veillonella fallax
TAAGCACGCCGCCAGCGTTCGTCCTGAGCCAGGATCAAACTCTCCAAGATATCTTGAAGCTATTTGAATAGCTCATTTTATTTGTTGCCGTTACATTTAAGTAACTTTGAATTATGGTTGGTTTTGACTTTGTCAAAACCCGCACTCTGGCATATGTTCAATCGTATTGATTGATTACCTATCATTGTTCAGTTTTCAAAGATCTGTACCAGTTAAACCAGATTTTATCTAGCTTTGAAGCACTTTTTTTCGAAGTGTCTCACCAACTGGCGACTAGATTATAATAACATGTTGTCACTTTCATGTCAACATCTTTTTATAATCTTTTTTAGAATTTTGTAATTTCTGTTTCAACCAGGAATTACACTTTTATTCTAAAACGATTATCAACAAACATAGATTTTATCTAGTGTTTGCTAACTAATAAACAGTCGCTTCGAACGACTGTATAGCTATTATAGTACAAAGAACTGAGGTATGCAACCCCTAATTTTAAAATTTTGCAAACTTTTTTCTACCTCTCTTTATATGGTAGATTCTTGTATTTAACATACTATATATAGTACTTATTAATATTATTAATAATCAACTTAAATTGGCTTACTATATACGCTATTACCACTACATCTATACCGTTATTTTTTTAAGCAGTAATTCGCATTCAGACTCTTTTATTAATCACCTCTTAAGCTACATGTATCATCAGCATAATTCTGTCCTTATACAGTATATATATTTTATATAGATCTATAAGTTTTTAATGTTACCTATTTCCAGATCTATAGGATTTATTTTATATAGGCTCTATCTTATATGGCATCTATTTTATAAAGCCTCCAATTTATCTACATATATAAAAACAACGCCATCCAACCGGATGGCGTTGTTTAATAAGGATTTGTGTTCCCTAGTCGGGGGTCCAGGGTATGGGGGCCCTCACAAACTCAATATAAGGGCCATTGTGTCATTGTAGATACGCGTGCATGTAAGGGATACACGTATATCATCAGTATGTATTAGAGATCAACTAAGTCTTTTAACGAGAGAAGACAAGGCTTTAATACCTACATCACTATAGATATCAATTATTGTTGGATCGCACTACGCAAATCAACTTTGTTGTAGTCATTGCTACCCATTGGTTCGTTGATAGCTTTGCGAAGGTCTACTACGTGCTCATCAGCAGCAGTTGGTTCTTCGCTCGCTTTATTTTTAACTGTTTCTTTAGCAGCGAACCAAATTGTTTCGTTCATGTAGTGACGAAGTTCTTCGTTAGATACATGTTCTTGCTCTCGAGCAAGGATATCCAAGATTGCATCTTCTAATGCTTGTGCTTCGTCGTCATTCATAGGACCGCCAACTTGTTTTTGTTTTTGTACAACTTCGTTAACACGATCTACCATGCCACGCAATACATTGAAGCCATAGCTGTTTACGAAGCCATCTTTTTCATTGTATTTTGGTGTTTCAAAGTATTCGTATTCGTTTTTGTTGCGGTTTTCACCGTTCCAATTTAAAGCTGTTTCAAAACCGTGTACGCGGCCAATGGAATGCGTACGGAAGTAATCAGCATAGTTATGTTTATCTTTGGAATGTAACCATTTTTTATCAGCTTTAGTCAATTGTTCATGATTGTTGCGTTTAGCTTCTGCTAAGGCGATTTTTTGTTCCGCATTTTCCCAGGCTTTCACATAATCATGAAGAGATTGTACTACTTGTGGACTAGCCACAGGTACCAATACAACATTGCTCAAACCAGGTGCGGATGCAGGGTTAGGTAAGATCAAGTTGTCATCATATGTTGGAGCGCTTGCTGCGTGACCAGTGAAGGATGCTGCGCTCAATAAAACTGCTGCTGTGAAAGCAAGCATTGTAGATTTTTTCATATCTATTCCTCTTTTCATAGTCGAATTAATGTGCTGGATGAGGGCTCCCGAGGGAACCCTTACCAGTCATATCCATACCTAGGATTAGATTCCTAGTTTTTTTGAAAGTTTTCTGAAAGTGTAACTAATTACATACCCATTTTCGCCATCATTGCAGCCATTTGAGCTTTCAATACTTCTACTTCACTTTGTAGACCAGCGTTTTGAGCTTTAATTTGTTCGTTTTCATATTTCAAGTCGGATACTTCACCTTTTAATCCGGCATTTTGAGCTTTCATTGCAGCCATTTCAGTTTGAACTGCATATGCAGAACTGATAGGGCCTTTACGGTAGCGGTCTGCTACAGCTGCTTCAGCATCTCTGTTACCAACTTTCCAAGTTACACCAGCGTTTGCCATCATATGGCTAGAGCCGCCAGCCCAGGACAAGCCACCATGGAACATTGTGGATTCGTTTTTGTAATGAGCTACGCCCACTGCAATCGCGGAGTTACCACGGTAGTTACCATAACCAGCCATGATTTGAGTTGGTTCCAATGGATCGTATTGCATAGGTTTCAATGCGGACAATGCTGCACCTTGAGCGCCTACACGGCCGATTTCTTCGTTCAATTGATCAACGCGAGGGTCAACTGCGCCTTTTACGGAAAGGTCATAGTTTAAGCCGCCGTCAGCAGATTCAGTTTTCTTCAATACTACGGAATGATCATCAGATGTCAATGTAGTACGGGAATCTTTCAATTGTTTAACGTTTACTGCATCTGTATCATTAGTGCCTTTTTGAACATTAGTGATTTTGTTACCACCCATGTTGAGGTTGCCACCAGTGATATTTACAGTATCGCCACCGAAGGATACTTTAGGACCATTGGAGTTATTGGAAATGGAAGTGATGTTAGTGAGGTCACCTTTCACGTCGAAGGATACTTTACCGTTCGCATCAGTGTGAGCAGTAGTATTCACGCCGTTGGAGAAGTCTAAACCTTCAGATAACATTACTGTTCTAGCGTTGCCACCATTTTCTTTGTAAGTCAATGGAATTTGTTTAGCTGCTTCCTTACCATTGAAGTTAACTTGGTAGTTAGTTGTATGGTTAGTAGCATTTGGTTGAACATCTACAGTGATCGCTTTGTTGTCACCTGTTACAGTAACTGCTTCACGAGCTGCATCTTTCACGTCGTTTTTATCTACAGATACTTCGTATGTTGCACCAGCTGCACCGAATGTATCGCCAGCTTTAGGAGCTACTTTAGCGATGTTATTAGCATCAGCTTTAGCTTGTACTTTTTCAGTAGATTTTTTAGCTGCTTCTTGTTGAACAAGTTTCAATTGTTCTTCAGTTGCTGCACGACCTTTAGTTGCGAAGTCAGCGGAATCAAGAGTTTTGTTAGTTAAGCCAGTGATGTCACCAGTTTTACCATCAAGCTTGATTGTGTTGTCGCCAGCTACGTTAACTACTTGGTCACCTTTGAATTCTAATTTACCGTCCCCTTCTTTATTAGTGATGGAAGTGATTTTGTTCAAATCGCCTTCAACATTAACTTTGTAAGGGTTATTTTTAGAACCGTCGCCAGTCACTTTAGTGTTTTGACCATCAGTAAGGTTAGTTTTAGCTTCTTTCAATTGACGTACGTTAACCGCATCAGTATCGTTTACACCGTCTTGAACGTTAGTAATTTGTTTATTACCAGCGTTGATACCGTCTTTAGTTACGGATGGGCCATTGTTGATTACTAAGCCACCATCAGTGATCTTAGTATCGCCAACTGTTAAGGAACCTTCGTTAGTAAGATTTACATTGTTGCTCAATGCATATTCTACTTTAGCGCCGTTTTCGTCGCTAGTTTGTTTTACAGTAAGGTTTTTACCGCCGGAGAATTCAACAGTTTTACCATCTGTAATTTTCTTAGCTGCTGTTTCAGAATCAGCAGTAGTATTACCAGAGGATTTAACGTTGAAGCTACTCATTGTACCAAGGCCAGCACCGCTAATTGTCATTTCGCCATTAGCAGATTTGGATACTGTGATACCGTCAGCACCTTTAACATTTACTTTACCGCCGTTAGCTGGAACATCTGTGCCGTTAGCTTGGATTGTCCAGATATCGTCAGTGTTAGCGAATGTTTTGTCGCCGTATTTAATGCGGTCGCCATCTTTCTTAATTGTTGTGTAGTTATCAGGTGTGCCTAAGTGGATTTCCTTAGTTTGGATGGAGTCGATGCCTTTTATGTTTTTATTCAAGCGAATATTCAAAGTATCGTTACCATCAGCAGTTACAGCGATGTTACCTGCAGCAGATTCGAATGTTTTTTCTTGCTCTTCAGTAACGCCTTCACCTTTAATCTTAACTGTGGAGTTAAGTTTATTTTTGTTTACAACGCTTTCGTTGTTACCAGTGAATTTCAAGCCGTCATCAGTAGTAGCAACTTCGTGTTTGTTGTTGTTACTATCTTCGTAAACGATACGAGTCATACCGTCAGTACCGTTTTTACCGTCTACGCCGTCTTGACCGTTAGCACCTTTGATAGTAAGACCATCTTTACCGTCTTTACCATTCAAGCCGATAGAGCCGTCTTTACCGTTGATTACAACAGCAGAACCGTCTTTACCGTTTACACCAATCTTACCGTCAACGCCTGGTTTACCGTCTTTACCATCATTACCAACTTTGATATCATCGGACAATGCATAGTTGTAAGTATGGTTGCCAGTTACTTTATCAACGATTTGTTCAACAGTTAAGTTTTTACCTGCACCGAAGTTTACAGTTGTGCCAGGTTTTACGATTGTTGCACTGTGATCGCCTACTGTGTTACCAGTAACGTCACCTTTCCAACCGGAGTTGTTGATTGTATCTACTACAGTTTTAACTGTTGCGATACCATTGTCACCATCTACGCCTGGTTTGCCATCTTCGCCGTCTTTCACTTTACCAAGTGTTACGTCGTATTTAACAACACCGTTTGCATCAACGGAAGCTTTAGTGTAGTTACCGTCAACGAAGTTCAAGCCTTCAGACAATTTAACTTTTTGTTTAGCACCGCCGTTAGCTGTGTAGTTAAGTTCAGCATCGCCAAGGTTAACACCTGTTGCGCTTACTTTGTAGATTGTTTGGCCATTATCGCCTTCACGAGATGTTACAGTTACGTTGTCACCAGCTTCAACTTCAGTTTTAGCAGATTTCAATTGTTTTACGTTAACTGCATCAGTGTCATTTACGCCAGCTTTCACATTAGTAATGTTCAAGTTACCAGCATTAATGCCACCTTTAGTGATGGAAGGACCATTGTTGATTACTAAACCACCATCAGTGATCTTAGTATCACCAATTGTTAAGGAACCAGATGGAGTCAAGTTAACTTCTTTGGACAATTGAACTTTCAACTTGCCATCTACGTTGTTCACGCCGATGTTGTTGTCAGTCAATTTGGACTTATCTGCACCACCGACAACGTCCATAGTTTCGTTCAATTTCTTAGCGATAACTTTGGATTTATCAGCACCTTGTGCATCGTCACCAGCATATTTCATGCCATCATCCAATGTAGCCACTTCGTGTGTATTCTTGCTGTTATCTTCGTATACGATACGAGTGATACCATCTTTACCGTTTACACCAGGTTGACCATCTTTAGCTTTCATAGTAAGACCATCTTTACCGTCTTTACCATTTAAGCCGATGGAACCATCTTTACCGTTGATTACAACAGCGGAACCATCTTTACCGTTTACGCCGATTTTACCATCAACACCGTCTTTGCCATCTTTACCAACTTTGATGTCATTAGACAATGCATATGTATAAGTTTGTTCACCAGTTGCATTATCGATATTTTGAGTAATTGTCAAATTATCGCCTGCTGCGTAGGATACAGTTTTACCGTTGCCTACTGCTGTTACAGCGTGGTTACCAACTACATTGCCTTTCGCATCTGTGGAGAAGGAGTAGCCATCTTTAATTTGATCTGCCAAACCAGACAAGTCGATTTTCGCGATTGTACCAGCTTGGTTAGCACCATTGCCATCGTTGTATTTCAATGTAACGGATTTGTCTGCTGCATCATAAGAGTAAGATGTAGTAGTTTCACCTGCACGGTTGGATTGAGTTGGTGCAATGTGTAAGTCGTTAGCTTTGGAAATACGAGTTACGTCGCCAATGTTAGCTGCGTTATCGATTACATCGCCGCCAGATTTAAGGTTAGTGATGTTGTTGTCGCCCATGTTCACGTTGCCGCCATCGAATTTGAATTCGTTGCCGCCGATTGTGAAAGTAGCAGGGCCATCGTTTTTAATGGAAGTGATGTTTTTCAAATCTTTGTTCAATTGAACTTCGAGAGTATCAGTACCATCAGCTTTTACGTTGATGTTACCAGAAGCGCTCTTGAAGGATGCAGAAGTTGTTTTATCTACGCCTTCACCTTGAACTTTAACAAGGCTGTTCAATTTGTTTTTGTTTACAACGTCAGTGTTATTACCAGTGAATTTCAAGCCGTCATCAGTAGTAGCCACTTCGTGTGTATTGTTGTTTTTGTCTTCGTATACGATACGAGTGATACCGTTAGTACCATTTTTACCGTCTACGCCGTCTTGACCGTTAGCGCCTTTAATAGTAAGACCATCTTTACCGTCTTTACCATTCAAGCCGATAGAACCGTCTTTACCGTTGATCACAACAGCAGAGCCGTCTTTACCGTTTACGCCGATTTTGCCGTCAACGCCGTCTTTGCCATCTTTACCGTCGTTACCAACTTTGATGTCATCGGACAATGCGTATTCAACTTTAGCGCCGTCATTGTTGCTAGTTTGTTTAACAGTCAAGTTTTTACCTGCTACCATTTCAACTGTTTTACCATCAGAGATAGTTTTTGCAGCTGTTTCGGAATCAGCAGTTGTATTACCAGAGGATTTCACATTCCATGTGGATTGTGCAGCACCTGGAGCTACATGCAAGTCGTAAGTAACTTGGTTACCGTTTTCTGTTTTATTAATTGTTACAGAGTTATCGTTAGAAGTTACTACTGTACGGGAGTCTTTCAACTGTTTAACGTTAACTGCATCAGTATCGTTTACGCCTGCTTTTACATTAGTAATGTTCAAGTCACCAGCGTTGATACCAGTTTTAGTAATGGATGGACCACCAGAGATAGTCAAGCCACCGTTGTTAACAACAGTATCACCAATAGTTAAGGAACCAGATGGAGTCAAGTTTACGTTGTTGTTAAGATCGTATTTAACTACGCCATCAGCAGCTACGGAAGCTGTTGTGTTGGAACCATTTGTGAAGTTCAAACCTTTATCCAATGTAACTTTTTGGTCATTAGAGCCATTCGCTTTATATGTCAAAGGAATTTGTTTAGCAGCTTTATCGCCATCGAATGTTACTTGGTAAGTTGTGTTGTGGTTTGCTTCGTCTTGTACAGGTGTAACAGTGATTGGGTTATTGCTATTGTTTGCATTGTTTACAGTCACTGCTTCACGAGCTGCGTCTTTAACAGCATTACGGGAAACATTCACTTCGTATTTAGCGTTTGCATCACCAGTTTGTTTACCGTCAGCTACAGTAATGTCAGCAATGTTAGTGTCGCCTGCTGCAGCAGATTTTTTAACTACGCTTTCAACAGCAGCTTTATCGCCTGTAGGCAAGTTGCTCAAGTCGATCTTAGCTGTTTTGCTTACTGCATTATCATTGCCATCAACATATTCCAATGTAACTGTTTTATCAGCGTTCACTGTGTATGTTTTGTCTTTGATATGAATGTCGTTAGCTTTGGAGATACGGTTAACGTCGCCAATGTTTGCTGCGTTGTTGATAACATCGCCACCAGATTTAAGGTTAGTGATGTTGTTATCGCCCATATTCACATTACCGCCATCGAATTTGAATTCGTTGCCGCCGATTGTGAAAGTAGCAGGGCCTTCGTTTTTAATAGTCTTGATGTTAGTCAAGTCACCAGCTAAACCGAATTCAACTTTAGCGCCGTCTTCAGTGTTAGATTGTTTTACAGTCAAGTTTTTACCTGCTGCCATTTCAACTGTTTTACCATCAGTGATAGTTTTTGCAGTTGTTGCGGAATCAGCAGTTGTATTACCAGTGGATTTTACATTCCATACGGATTGTGCAGCACCTGGAGCTACATGCAAGTCATAAGTAACTTGGTTGCCGTTTTCAGTTTTGTTAACTGTTACGGAGTTATCGTTAGAAGTTACTACTGTACGAGCATCTTTCAATTGTTTTACGTTAACTGCGTCAGTATCGTTTACACCAGCTTTCACATTAGTAATGTTTAAGTTACCAGCGTTGATACCAGTTTTAGTAACGGATGGGCCACCTGTAATTGTTAAGCCACCATTATTAAGAATAGTGTCGCCAATTTTCAAGGAACCATTTGGAGTCAAGTCGATGTTGTTGGACAATGCATATGTGTAAGTGTGTTCGCCAGTTGCAGCATCGATATCTTGTTTTACAGTCAAGTTATCGCCTGCAGCATAGGAAACAGTTTTACCATTGCCAACAGCTGTAACAGCGTGGTTACCAACTACATTGCCTTTAGCGTCAGTGGAGAAGGAGTAACCATCTTTGATTTGATCAGCCAAACCGGACAAGTCGATTTTCGCAACTGTACCAGCTTGGTTAGCACCGTTACCATCATTGTATTTCAATGTTACGGATTTGCTTGCTGCATCGTAAGCGTAAGATGTAGTAGTTTCACCTTGACGATCAGAGGATGTTGGAGCAATGTGCAAGTCGTTAGCTTTAGAAATACGTTTTACATCGCCAATGTTAGCTGCATTGTTATTTACATCGCCACCAGATTTAAGGTTAGTGATGTTTAGGTCACCCATGTTGATAGGGCCACCAGTAACATTGATGGAGTTAGGACCAAATTCCATTTTTGGACCATTTGTAGTGTTGGAAATGGAATGGATGTCTACTAAATCTTTGTTCACATCGTATTTAACAACGCCTTCAGCATCTACGGAAGCTGTTGTATTTCTACCGTTTGTGAAGTTCAAACCTTTATCCAATGTAACCTTTTGTTCGTTTGTGCCATTCGCTTTGTATGTCAAAGGAATTTGTTTAGCAGCTTTGTCGCCATCGAATGTTACTTGATATGTAGTATTATGGTTTGTTTCATCTTGTACAGGTGTAACAGTGATAGGGTTGTTGCTGTTGTTTGCATTGTTTACAGTCACTGCTTCACGAGCTGCGTCTTTTACGTCGTTACGGGATACGTTTACTTCGTAAGTTGCGCCAGCTTCACCGAATTGATCGCCTGCTTTAGGGGATACTTTTGCGATGTTTTTGTCACTAGAGCCAGCTACGTCTGCTTTAGCTTGTACTTTTTCAGTAGAAGCTGCAGTAGGTTTTACGTTGTTAACATCTACAGTATATACAGTTTTTGTGCTGCCATCTGCATTTTGAATTACATTGCTTGTTACTTTCGCAGCATTTTTACCTTCTACTACAACAGTGCTGTTCAATTTGTTTTTAGCGTTGTCGGACAAGTCAGCTACTACATTGCTACCAGAAGCAGTTGTTTTAATGTACTCACCATTGTTAGCACCTACAACGCCGAAACTCAAGCCACCTTGTTTGTTCAATTTTTGTAATTCAGTAGCGCCTGTGTTACCAGTCAAACCAACTGTGTTATTGAAACCGTTGTTAACGATACTCAATTGTTCTTCAGTTGCAGCACGACCTTTTTTAGCGAAGTCAGGAGCATCCAAAGTTACGTTAGTTAAACCAGTGATGTCACCAACTTTAGCATTCAAGTTAATGTTGTGATCGCCTGCTACGTTTACAGTTTGGTTACCACCGAATACAACTTTGCCGTCGCCATCTTTGTTTGTGATGGATGTAATGTCAGTTAAATCACCTTCAACGTCTACTTTGAAAGTTTTAACGCCATTCACGTCACGGTGAGAAGCAGTTGTGTTCTTACCGTTTTCCATGTCGATAGCTTCTTTAGCAAGGTTTTTAATTACAGTCTTACCACCATTGTTGATATTGGAAAGATCTTGTTTAGCAATACCTGTGATAACAGCAGTTTCGTTAGGAACGTCTTTGTTGTTACCGTCAAGGTATGTCATCGTTACTTTGCCGTTGTTATCAACTGCGTATTCACCAGGTTTGATGTGACGTTCATCAGCACGAACCTTTTTCAATTGGCTTACGTTAACTGCGTCATTATCATTTACGCCAGCTTTCACATTAGTGATATTCAAATCACCAGCGTTGATGCCAGTTTTTGTAATGGAAGGACCATTGTTGATAGTCAAACCATTGTCAGTGATATTAGTATCGCCAATTTTCAAGGAACCATCTGGAGTGAGGTCCACATTTTTATTCAAGGAGAATTCAACAGCCGCATTACCATTGTTATTAGTTTGTTTAATGGTCATGTTTTTGCCGGCTTGCATTTCTACAGTTTTGCCGTCACGGATTTCTTGAACACCAGCGGAACCTTGTGCAACTTTACCTTCTGTAGCAGAAGATTTTACGTTGAATGAGCTCATGTCGCCAGTTTTCAAACCGCTCAAGTCGATAACAGCTTTAGGACCAGTTACAGTATTACCATTACCATCTTGGTATGTTAATGTAACCTTTTTGTTAGCATCTACAGTGTATTCAGCTACGTTGTTGTTAGTGCCTGCTGTAGGTGCAATGTGTAAATCGTTAGCTTTGGAGATACGGATAACATCACCAATGTTAGCAGCATTGTTGATTGTATCACCACCAGATTTAAGGTTAGTAATGTTATTACCGCCAAGATCCAAGTTACCACCAGTGATGCTGATGTTGTTTGGACCAAAGTTCATTGTTGTACCACCATTGTTAGTGATGGATGTAATTTCTTTTAAATCCTTGTCCAAGGAATATGTATATGTTTGTTCGCCTGCAGATTGGTTGATATCTTGTTTTACTGTTAAGTTTTTACCAGCTGCATAGGTAACAGTTTGACCGCTTTCAACTTTAGTTGCTGTAGCAGTACCATCTAATTTACCACCGTTAGCCTTAGCATTTGTTAAGAAATCATATTTTGCAGCAGCGTCTGCAGCGTTGATTGTGTATGTAGTGCGACCATCAACTGTTTTTTCATCAACAGTAACGTTTTTACCAGCTTTCACCATGCCTTTGTCATCAAATGTCAAAGTCAATCTGGAGTCTTTAGTATTTTCATCAGCAACAGCTGCGGATACACGGCCTTCACCACGAACATTCAATTTACCGCCGTCAGCTAAGAAGTCGCTAGAACCAGTATTACCAGTCAATGCAACGCCAACGTTTTTCAATTGAGCCACGTTAACAGCGTCAGTATCCGCAGTACCAGCAGCAAGGCCAGTCAATTGACGAGTCAATGTACTACCATTACCGATAGATACAGCAGCTGTAGTAGCTGTTTGTACGTTGCCAGTCAAACGAGTATATTTACGTTCATGAGGATCAGATGGGTTATAACCTACAACACCTTTATCTGTTGTTGTAATAGAAGAAGAACCAAGAGCTACACCATTAGCAATATTAGCTTCAGCAGCATTACCTAAAGCTGTAGCAGCCTCAGCATTTGCTTTAGTTGTACGACCTAATGCAACGCCATATTTGCCAGCTGCACGAGAGCCAGGACCTTCAGCGATAGCAGATTCACCAGTTGCTTGAGATTGCATACCGATAGCAATAGCGTTTACACCAGATGCAATAACTTTAGGGGAACCTTCGCCACTTTGACCAATTGCAATAGCATTATTGCCAGAAGCCTCTGCACGAGCACCGATTACAGTAGCACCAGATCCAGATGCTTTAGTTTCACGACCGATAGCGATTGCATCTAAATTAGTTGCTTCATTATCACGACCGATAGCAATTTGGGAGTTCTCATGATTTCTACGTGTATCGTTACGGTCACCATTTGCAGAGTCAGTTAAGTTATTTTTACCAATGGAGATACCACCCATAGTTTTAGCTTCATTATATTGACCAATAGTCACTGTATCAGCTACATGGGATGTATTCATAGCACCAACAGAAACAGAATTATCACCCAACGCTGCATTGTAAGAACCTACTGCTGTAGAGTAGTTACCTGCTTGTTTAGGTGTTGTTGTTGTAGAGCCTTTTGTGTAGTTTTGGTTATTATAGTTACCAATAGCAACAGCAGATGTTGCATTAGCATTATTTTTATTACCTAATGCTACAGTTGCAGCAGCACGCGCTTCGTTACCTGCACCGATCGCTGTAGCTGCACCACCATTAGCGTAGTTTTCATTACCTACAGCTAAACCAGAATTACCTAGAGCTTGGTTATTAGCACCTAGAGCTGTAGTACCATCTTCATTATCAGTTGTATTTTGGTAACCTACAACAATGGAGTTAACGCCAACACTGTTATTTGGTTTAGCGTTAGCCGCGATATCGATACGGCTATTTTGTGTATTTACACTGCCATCTGGACTTCTGTACGCTTCAACAGGAGTACCTAAATGAGCGCCTGCACCAACAAGTGCTAAGCCAGCCAATACGCTAGCTAATACTTTTTTCTTGCCGTTATTATTTTTAGCAGTTTCAGGTACTACTACGTAGCAGCCTTTAGATTTGCTATAAACGACTTTAAAAACCTTATTCATAGAAACTATGAACCCCTTTCTCTCTTATAAGAAAACACTAAATGCCTTATATACACTTTTTGTTTCATGAATTGTTTATGACACACGTTCACATACTCTTCATTAAGATATTTATATAATACCAATTTATAAACTAAATGTAAATAGAATATCTTAAAATTATTAAAGAAAATTTTAGAATTATAAATTTAATAAAATTGAGTTTATGTTACAAAGAATCATATACATACACTCTATAAATCAAGCTATTATAATATAGTTATTATATACAATATAAAACATTTATATTTGAGACCACTCTATTTTTATCTAAGTAGTTTATAATATGTTAACAGTCTATAGAAACATCCATGCTATCTTCATATTTATAAATATAAACTTTTTAAATCGAATTATATAGATAATACAGTATTTATCGTGTATATAATGTATTTTAAGAACAAGAATAGATAAACGCTTGCCATCACTTTATTAAATTATTTTATATTTGTTTATAAAAAGAGCCTCCTTATACAATAAGGAGGCTCTTAAATCTCATATAATAATACCGATAACTAAAGGATCAATATAAAAAGGATAAAAAATAACGCCATCCAAACGGATGGCGTTATTTGTATAAGGATTGTGTGCCCTAGTAGGGGTTCTAGGGTACATAAGGCCCTTACATGTCCTTTATAAGGGCCATATATATATTGTGTTATTATTATACAGATATTTTATCTGTATACGCATCTAGGAGTTCTTAGAAAACTTAATCTTAGAGATGTAGTTTACTATTAAATAATTATTGAATCGCAGTACGCAAATCTACTTTTTTGTAAGTTTGAGCATTACCCAATGGTTTGTTAATCGCTTCGCGAAGATCTACAGTGTATTCATCTTGAACAGTAGGTTCTTCACTTGCTTTGTTTTTAACTGTTTGTTTAGCTGCGAACCAGATTGTTTCGTTCATGTAGTGACGAAGTTCTTCGTTAGAAACGTTTTCTTGGTCTTTAGCCATTACATCCAAAATAGCATCTTCCAATGCTTGTGCTTCGTCGTCAGTCATAGGACCGCCAACTTCTTTTTGTTTTTGGATGATTTCGTTGATTTGATCTACCATGCCACGCAATACATTGTAACCATAGCTGTTAGTGAAGCCATCTTTTTCATTGTATTTAGGCATTTCGAAATATTCGTATTCGTTTTTGTTGCGGTTTTCACCATTCCAGTTCAAGAACACTTCTTGACCATGTACACGACCGATGGAATGTGTACGGAAATAGTCAGCATAGTTGTGTTTGTCATAGGAATGTAACCAGATTTTTTCAGCTTTAGTCATTTGCTCATGTTTGTCGTATTTCACTTTAGCTTTTGCGATGTTGATTTCCGCATTTTGCCAAGCTTTCACATAGTCATGAACAGCAGACACTGTTTGTGGGCTAGCCACTGGAACTAATACTACATTGCTCAATTTAGGAGCAGATACAGGATTAGGTAAAATCAAATTATCATCATATGTTGGAGCTGATTGTGCACCTACAACGCCTGAAGAAATAACAAGGGCAGCTGCACAAGCAAGTAATGTAGATTTTTTCATTCTATATTCCTCTTTTCTGTCGTTAGATTATGGTGAAAGTATCTTTCACATGTGTTACACAGTGTTTCTCTCTGAAAGCTAGGCTTTCACAAATAGAATGGAGAGGCAAGCACTACACAAGGTAGCGCATGCCATCCATAGTTTGCTTAGTTCTTACACGCTCAAATGATTACATACCAAGTTTTGCCATCATTGCAGCAATTTGAGCTTTCATTTGTTCGTTTTCAGCTTTCAAATCAGATACTTCGCTCTTTAATCCAGCGTTTTGAGCTTTTACAGAAGCCATTTCTTGTTGCATTGCATAAGCGGAGCTGATAGGGCCTTTGCGGTAACGATCTGCTACAGCAGCTTCGCTATCACGGTTGCCAACTTTCCAAGTTACACCAGCGTTTGCCATCATGTGGCTAGAACCACCAGCCCAGGATACACCACCATGGATTAATGTAGATTCATTTTTGTAATGAGCTACGCCAAGAGCCAATGCGGAGTTACCACGGTAGTTACCGTAACCAGCCATGATTTGAGTTGGTTCCAATGGATCGTATTGGATAGGTTTCAACGCGGAGAGAGCAGCACCTTGAGCACCTACACGACCGATTTCTTCACCAAGCATATCTACACGAGGGTCAGCTGCAGGAGCACCTGGAGTACCTGTTACAGCTAAGTCATAAACTGGAGCACCATTAGCATCTGTAGTTTGATTAATTACAACAGAGTGATTGTTAGATGTTACTTTAGTCAATTGACCTACGGTAGCAGCATCAGTTTTATCTTTACCAGGAGCAAGGTTAGTAATTTTATTACCACCCATGTTAAGATCGCCATTTGTTACATTGATGGAGTTACCACCGAATGTCATTTTAGGACCAGTAGTTGTATTAGAGATGGAGTTAATACCAGTCAAGTTGCTATTCAAGGAGTAAACAACAGAGTTGTCTAAATCATTACCAGTATGTGCTTTACGTTCAACGATCAAGTTGTTACCAGCTACGAACTCTGTACCTTTTGTAACTTTCACAGGAGCTGTGGAACCAGCTACTTCACCAGTGCCTGTTTTATTAACCGCAACATTTACACGAGTAGAATCAAGTGTTGTAATACCAGTGATTTTTGCTTTCAATGGATTACCAGCTGCGTCTGTTACTTGTTTACCAGCGCCATCAACATACGTTAATTCAACAGTACCTGTATTATCTACTGTGTATGTATCATCTTTGATACGAGTATCGCCAGCTTTAGCAATACGTTTAACATCACCGATGTTAGCACCGTTTGTATCCGTATTGCCACCAGATGCTACATTAGTAATTTGGTTACCACCATTGTTAAGACCATCTTTAGTTAAGGATACAATCTTAGCTGGATCAGTTGGGTTATTGATAGTCATGCCATTACCACCAACTGTAGTGTTACCATTTTTGAAACCGTCGTTGTTGATAGTAGTATCGCCAGTTTTTAAGGAACCATTAGTACTAAGATCAACATCTTTATTCAATGCATAGTTAACAGTTGTATTGCCATTACCATCATTGGATTGAGTAACAACCAAGTTTTTACCAGCTTGCATATCTACAGTTTTGCCATTTTTGATGTTTTCTGTTGTATCACCAGCGTGTGTGCCATTTGCATCAGCAGATGTTTTCACATTGAAGCCATCCATAGAACCAAAGCCAGTTGCACTGATTGTCATTTTGCCATTAGCTGCATCAGGAGTAATTGTGATATGATCACCAGCTACAAGATTTACCTTGCCAGATTTAGCAGGAACATCTACACCATTAGCTTGGATAGTCCATAATTGATCTGTAGTAGCTACAGTCTTAGTATCGCCACCTTTTGTAGTGAATTCGATGTTATCACCATTGCTCTTAATAGTGTTATCACCAAGTTGAATGCTGTTTAAACCTTTGAGGTTTTTGTTCAAGCGAATAGTTAATGTATCAGTACCATCAGCAGTAACTGCGATATTACCACCAGCAGATTGGAATGCAGCTTCATCGGCAGCAGATACATCTTCACCTTGTACTTTTACTAGAGAACCAAGTTTACGTTTGTTTTCTGTACCAGTGTTGTTACCAGTGAATCTCAAGCCATCATCCATCGTAGCAACTTCACGTACGATATTCTTACCATTAGCATCTTGAATTGGATTGCCACTAGCATCTTTCGGTACATAAACAATACGTTCAGCTTTATCTGTATCGGAATTATGAGCTGGATCACGGTTTACAAGAACTTGTTCACCTTTAGCAGATGTAATAGAAATATCAGCACCATCACGGCCGTTGATACCATCTTTACCATCTTGGCCTTTAGGACCAGTCATACCAATGGAGCCATCTTTACCGTTAAGAACTACGGAAGAACCATCTTTACCAGTTGCGCCAACAGAGCCATCTTTACCATTAGCTCCATCTTTACCCGCCACGATATTGTCGGCTAAGGAGAATTCTACAGTAGCATTACCATTAGTAGTATCATTAGTTTGTTTCACTACTAAGTTTTTACCGGATTGGAACTCTACAGTTTTAGTGTCAGCGATATTTTGAACATTTGCATTGTGATTGTCGCCAACAGCACCACCATCTGTAGTGTTAGCAGAGGATTTAACATTCCAAGAAGAAGCACCTGTACCACCAGTACTCAAGTTGGAGAGGTCGATAACTGCTTTAGTATCAGTTACTGCATTGCCATTACCATCATTGTATGTCAATGTAACAGTTTTACTAGCTGCATCATATTTATATACATTAGTACCCGCAGCATTAGCTGTACCACCTTTAGTTTCAGTAGAGCCAGCTGCCACAGTTGTAGGAGCAATATGACGTTCATTTGCTTTCAACGCATCAGCAGTAGATTTCAAATCAGATACGTTAACAGCTGCATTTGGAGTACCAGTAGTTGTATTAGCAGCAGCATCCAATTTTGCTAAGAAATCGCCACCAGTTTGATTTTTAATAGCAGAACCAACGTTATTAACAATCATGTTGCCACCAGTTGTAGCACCAGTGCCATCTTCAAAGGATGCGATTACAGGACCAGTATATGCAGTACCATTTTCTTCTTTGAAAGTACCATCTGGTTGTTTAATCAACTTATCACCATTTGGTTTTGTGTAAACAGCAGGTGTAGAAGCGTTTACTGTATAAGTAGTATGACCATCGGCTGCAGTAGTATCAGATGTAACAACAACATTCTTACCAGCTTCTACTACTGTTTTAGCTGCTTTCAATTGTTTGTAATTAACAGCATCAGTATCTTCTGTACCAGGAGCTACGTTCACAATCTTATTGTTAGTTGTGCCGTCACCCATGGATAAGTTGCCACCCTTGATTGTTACTGCAGGTGTTGTTGCACTAGGAGCATCATTCAATGTAATGGAAGAGTTACCATTGGAGATTTTGTTGATACCTGTTAAGTTTTTATTCAATTTAACAGTTAATGTATCTGTACCATCAGCTACTACAGCGATATTATCTTTTGCAGATTCAAACTTAGTTGTACCATCAGACAATACGATTTCTTTTTCACCAGTTGCTGTATTAATAACTGTAGTACCTTCTTTAGTACCCTCACCTTGAACTTTAACTAAAGAACCAAGTTTTTGTTTGTTTTCGATAGTTGTATTGTTACCAGTGAATTTCAAGCCATCATCCATCGTAGCAACTTCACGTTTAATTGTGTTGCCAGCATCATCTTTTAATGGATTGCCATCTTTATCTTTTGGTACGTATACGATACGTTCAGATTTACCACCATTATTAGCTTCTGGTTTATTAAGTGTTTGTGTACCATGATCTGTTGTAATATCTACACCACGACCATCTGCACCTGCAGGGCCTTGAGGACCTGTCAAACCAATTGTACCAATGCCATCTTTACCAGAAATAGCCACTGCATCTTTACCGTCTTTACCAGAGATACCAACTTTACCGTCGATACCGTTTGTACCAGTAGCACCAGTTGCACCTTGTGGTCCAATGATTGTTACACCATCTTTACCATTAGTACCATTTTCGCCATTAACAACAACTTTATCTAAGTTAGTTAAATCTTTATTTAGGCTATAAGTATATGTATGTGTTTTTGCAGTTGCATCAATATCTTGTTTTACAGTCAAGTTTTTACCTGCTGCGTAATTGATTGTGCCACTATTTTCAACAGTTGTTGCAACAGCTGGAGTTGTAGCATCATTAGCTACAGTACCACCGTTTGCAGTTGCATTCGCTTTGAAAGTATAACCGCTTGTAATTTGGTTAGCCAAATCGGACAAATCGATCTTAGCTTCTGTACCAGTTACGCCAGCACCTGTACCATCATTGTATTTCAATGTTACAGATTTAGTAGCAGCATCATATTTATAGCTTTCAGCTGTACCACCAGCACCTTGGTTTACAGTTTCGCCTGTACGACCAGATGTAGTTGGACGAATGTGCAATTCGTTTGATTTCAACGCATCAGCAGTAGATTTCAAATCAGATACATTAACAGCTGCATTTGGAGTACCAGTAGTTGTATTAGCAGCAGCATCCAATTTTGCTAAGAAATCGCCACCAGTTTGATTTTTAATAGCAGAACCAACGTTGTTAACGATCATGTTGCCACCAGTTGTAGCACCAGCGCCATCTTCGAAGGATGCGATTACAGGACCATTATATGCAGTACCATTTTCTTCTTTGAAAGTGCCATCTGGTTGTTTAACCAACTTATCACCATTTGGTTTTGTGTAAACAGCAGGTGTGGAAGCACTTACTGTATATGTAATATGACCATCTGCTGTACTAGTTTTAGATGTAACAACTACATTCTTACCAGCTTCTACTTCTGTTTTGGCAGCTTTTAATTGTTTTACGTTAACTGCATCATTATTATCTGTACCATCATCCACATTAGTAACCTTGTTACCGCCAACGGATAAGTCACCACCACTGATTGTTACTGCAGGTGTATTAGTAGCACCACCAGGAGCATTATTCAATGTAATTGTTGTATTGCCATTTTTAATAGTATTAATGCCATTAAGGTTTTTAGACAATTGAACGAGCAATTTGCCATTACCATCGTTGTTTACACCGATGTTATTATCAGTTAAATCAGCTTTAGTAGCACCACCGATAATGTCTACAACATTATTTAGTTTCTTTTTAATAACATTAGCATTTGTTGCTTGATTTGCTTGACCATCATCACCAGCGAATTTCATACCGTCATCATGTGTTGCCACTTCATGTTCAACGTTATTTTTGTCTGTGTAAACGATACGAGTTAAATTAGTACCAGGAGCGCCATTGACACCAGGAACACCATCTTTTACGTTCAATGTTGCACTAGCACCAGGTGCACCTGTAGCACCTCGAGGACCTGTTAGACCGATAGAACCGTCTTTACCATTGATAACTACGGATGCACCATCTTTACCATTTACGCCAATTTTGCCGTCAACACCATTAGCACCATCTTTACCAACTGTGATTTCATCGGATAGAGCAAATTCAACTTTTGCACCATTAATATCGCTAGTTTGTTTAACAGTTAAGTTTTTACCAGCGATCATTTCTACGGTTTTTGTATTTTCAATCGTTTTAGCGTTTACTTCATGACCTGTTGCAGTTGCACCACCATTAGCAGTATCTGCAGAGGATTTAATATCCCAAGTAGAAGTTGTACCAGTAGCAGGTGCCACTTTCAAATCGAATGTTGTTACACCATTAGCTGTTGTAGATTTTACTGTTACTGAATTATCAGTTGAAGTTACATCATATGACTTATTTAACTTCGCTTTTGCATCATCAGTTAAATCTACTTTGATATCAGAGCCATTAGCAGTTGTGCTGATGTATTGATTAGCACCACCAGTACCAGAACCGTCACCTTTAATGTTGAACTTAATACCACCGTTATTATCTAAAGCAAGTTTAGTAGTTTCTGTGTTACCATCTGCGCCTAAATTAATTTTATTGTTGAATTTATCATTCACAGATTTCAATTGGTCTTCTGTAGCTGCTTGGCCAGATGTGAAGTTTGTTGGATCAAATGTTAAGTTTTGTAAACCACCAATCTTACCTGTGCTTGCATTAAGCGTAATGCTATGATCACCATCTACAGTAACAGTTTTATTTGGACCAAAGGAAATTTTGCCGTTGTTTGTACCACCATTTGTGATGGAGGAAATGCCCGTTAAATCGCCCTCAACATCTACTTTATATGTATCTACACCACTCACATCACGTTTAGATGCTTTTGTATTTTTACCATCTTCCATATTAATAGCAGACTTAGCTAAGTTTTTAATCTTAGTTTCGCCAGCATTAGAGATATTGGAAAGATCACGGTTAGCAATACCTTTAATAACAGCTTTTTCAGTTGTAGCCTTGCCATCACCATCAACATAATCCAATGTTACATCGCCATTATTATCTACTGTGTACGCAGGATGAGTTGCTGTAGTAGGTGTAATATGACGTTCAGCAGCTTTTACTGCATGTAATTGGCTACCATTAACAGCATCTGTTGATGTGGAACTTACATCACCAGCTTTAACATTAACGATTTTGTTACCGCCATTATCTAAGCCAGTATTAGTCAATTTAACATCAGTTGTAGTTGCACCAGAAGTTGTAGGTGCCTTAATTGTAATACCACCATTATTAACTGTAGTACCACCAACTGTTAAGGAACCAGTATCAGACAAATCAACATCTTTGTTCAAATTGTACTTAACAACGCCATCATTACCGATTTCTGCTGTTGTATTTGTACCATTTGTAAAGTCTAAACCTTTTTCTAATGTAACTGTTTTATCTCCAGCACCATTAGCTTTGTATGTTAAAGGAATAACTTTTGCTGCTTTAGCACCATCGAATGTAACTGCATAAGATGTGTTGTGATTAGGATCATCTTTAGTTGGTGTTACAGTAATAGGATTATTAGTATTACCACCATTATTGATTGTCACCGCTTCACGAGCCGCATCTTTAACCGCATTTTTAGAAACGGACACTTCGTATTGAGCACCAGGATCATTTACAGCTTTACCACCTGCAACAGAAACATCAGCAATGTTTGTATCGCCAGATGCAGCAGCTTTTTTAACTACGCTTTCAGTGGAAGCTGTGCCACCTGTTGCATTAGCAGATACTGTATAGATATCATGACCATCAGCACCTTGAGTCTTCGCAACAGTAACACCAGTACCTTGTACAACTTCAGTTCTTAAGCCTTTAATTTGGCTATAGTTAACTGCATCTTTATCATCTGTACCAGGAGCAAGATTTGTGATCTTAGAATTTCCCATATTTAAGGAACCACCAGTGATATTGATGGAGTTACCACCAAATGTCATTGTAGGACCAGTTGTAGTATTAGAAATAGAGTTAATACCTTTTAAATCTGCATTTAAGGAGTATTTATATTCTTGATCACCATTTGCAGCAATAGTTTGTTTTACTTTTAGATTATCGCCTGCACTATAAGTAACTTGTGTACCAGGTTTAACATTTCCTACAGTTGGAGTACCATCTGTGTTACCACCAGCAGTCGCTTTCCAGTAGGAGTTATTAATAGCTTGTACAACGTTTTGTGTTGTAGCTACGCCATTGTTAGCAGGTTCTTTCGCCTTACCATTATCTTTAGCGATATCATCACCTTTAGTGAGTTTTACGGTAATACCAGTTGAATCAGCAGATGTAGAAAGTAAACCTTCACCTTTAATATTCAATGTACCATTTTCTAATCGCACATCGCTATTGCCACTATTACCAGCATATTTTAAGTTAACGCTTCTTAATTGAGCTACGTTAACAGCATCAGTATCTTCTTTACCTGCTGCAAGACCTGTGATTTGACGAGTTGCTGTAGCGCCATTACCAACAGCTACAGCACCAAGAGTAGAGGTTTGAGCTGTACCAGTTAAACCACTATATGTATTTGTGCGAGAATCAGCTGGATTGAAGCCTTGAATACCTGCAGCTGCAGTAGTCGCAGAGTTAGAGCCAAGAGCTACACCGTCTGCAATATCAGCTTTGCTACCTTCACCAATTGCAACAGTAGCTTTACCATCAGTTGCAGCTTGGTAACCAATTGCAACGTTGTGTTCACCAGATGCAGTGGAACGAACACCAGCCGCAAGAGATTCCTTACCAGATACTGTATTGGAACGACCAAATGCAGCAGATGTACGACCAGTTACTGTATTAGATAGACCAACTGCAGTACCTTCATAACCAGCTTTGTTATTTGTACCAATAGCTGTAGCACCATCAGCTGTTGCTTGAGATAAATGACCTACAGCAGTTGCATTACCGCCAGAAGCAACTGTTTGATTACCAATTGCTGTTGTATTAGTATTAGATGCATTCGCTTGATTACCAACAGCAGTTGCATTCGTATTTGTTGCTTGTGCAGTATCACCAAATGCAGCAGCACTTTGACCACTTGCTTTAGAGTTTTTACCAACAGCAGAGGCATTTAGTCCAGAGGCTGCAGAGTTATTACCAACAGCAATAGAATCGTTTTTAGTAGCATTTGCTAAATTACCAACAGAAATCGCTCTTTCTGCTTCCGCTTTAGATTTATAACCAACAGCTATAGCTCTTTCAGCAGTTGCTTCTGCAGAGGACCCTAAAGATGTTGCATAATTCCCAGAAGATTTTGATAACGTACCAATGGCGATAGCACGCGTTGCACCAGCTGATGTTTCAGCTTCACGGCCAATAGCTTGAGAATCTTCAGCATAGCCTCTTGCACCAGAACCAATAGCTGTCGCATAGTTTGCAGTAGCCTTAGTTTGGAAACCCAAAGCAGCCGCATATTCACCACTTGACTTAGAACCAGAACCAACAGCTGTACTATCTTTGGCGGTTGCTTCTGTTTCGTTACCAATAGCAATAGATGCTTCTTCACCATCTGTTTTAGCTTGACGCCCCAAAGCGATAGCTGCTTTGCCATTAGCATGGGTTTGGTCACCAATTGCGATAGAGAAATTATTATTAGCATACGCTGAGTTACCCCAACCACTACCAATCGCAATAGAGGCATCAGCGGTTGATACCCCCCCACCACTAGTATTATTAGCAGCGTCTACATAATCAGGCACCATACTACCTGTCGCAACTAATGCTGCAAATACAGTAGCCAACACTTTTTTCTTACCACCATTGTTTTTCGCTACTTCAGATACTACAACGTAGCATTCTTTTGTTTTGCTCCAAACAACTTTAAAGATCTTATTCATATTTCTATGAACCCCTTTCTTAAACTAGACACAATTACAATCCTTATATAATACGTTTAATAAGCTGAAAGTTAGATATTTACACACTTTTACGTTATTCTGAGTAACTTTCATTTACTCTTCATTTTGTGTCATGAATAGAATAACAAAAAATGAAAACTTTGTAAATAGTTTTCTTCATGTTTTCATCATGAAAATTTCAAACTTATTTATAATTTTAGAAATTATTAATACTTTTTCTGTATATTGCGTATTTTTTTGTACATTTATAATTTATTTTTCTATTATTTTCGATTTAGTTCAATAAAATTGAGTTTATTTATTAGGAATTCTCATAAATATTTAGTTAAGATATTTATGTAGTTCAATTCTTATCGATATATTAATTTTATATTCATATAAAATTAAATAATAATAGGCCATGAGCACTACATACTATAGCGCTCATGGCCTATTAACTGTGCACTTAACACAGTTTATCATAAATGAATATATTGTGAATGTAACTTCAGATACATCACTTAAATTATTCTGATATTATCGATATAAATATTAGGTATATCCATATAATATCTAATTCATATATTATTGTATCTGTATATTATTTTCTCTCTATATATTATTCAATCTTTAGATTATTCTACCCATATTGTATTTTGTCTTCTTACTAGTTCTAGCATTTTACCTCGCACCGTTGTGCTTTCACTAAGACGGTGCTGTCCACCATACCAAGCAATAGGTGAACCAGCTAGACGGAAGGTAATCTTACCATAAGGACTGCCAGAACTATGTTCAGGTTTATTATAGCCCATATCAATAGCCACACGCGGTGTGAGCTGTAATTCTGAGCCAATGCGCAAACCATTCTTATCCGCTTGTCGCACTTGTTTCCAATGATACCCTTCTACATATATCCGAGCCCCCCTTGCATTTGTAAAGGTCTTACCATACTCAACGGTATAGCCATCAGATACACGTTCTAATGTATGAAGATTGGCATCAAGGATTCTCTCATCAGATGCCGACCCATACCAATTAAATCTGAATTCGCTTTCACCAGACATATATTCAAGGCCCGCACTAAGGCGGTCATGATGCCGCAAGAATCGATGGTCATAAAATAGATGGGCACCATATACATGACGATCATCCTTTGAAATACGACGATAACCAACACCTACATTTACCGTGGTACCAATATCCGTCGCTCGTGACAAACGCTGTTGCGTAAACCACACCTGACGAGACGTATCATCATAATGCCCCAATGGCTGCACGGTCTCTACAGAGTACAGAGGTTTCCAGTCTTGTTGAAATTGAAAGCTCAATGTGGTCCGACGCATCCATGGTTTTCCCTTAGATCCATGCATCGCATTAGATACGTTTGTCATAGCCACCGCATTAATGGCACGGTTCACCGCATCAACATCAGTATACTGAACGGTCTTTGCATCTTGTCGATCCATAACAAGAGGTCCACCTTGACCAATGACATGATCTGGTGTTGCAGATGGCGTAATATGGAAATCTGCCATCTCCACTGCTGACGCATCTAATTGTGCCGCCTTATGTAATTGTTCTCCTTGTACCTTATCCTGTGCTGCTGTGGTCCCATAACACAACAAACACCCTAAGGCTATACACATAATACGTTTCATATCTCTCTACACATACAATTCATGAATTAAAAATGAAATATATATAAGTGTAGCGAATATAAACGTATACTGTCAAGCTTCTACAAGGGGGGTAGTGTTTTATATAATAGTATATATTATATAGTAATACTATTTTAATCATCCCTTACGATAGATATATTATAACGACAACCTATTTTGCTCTTCAGCCTTAATAACAACTCAAATTATGTCCAATTTTTTGGATATGGTTTCCAATTATGTGCTATACTAATCTCATGATTTAATACTATGCATGTAATCATTGGGGAAGTATATGAATAAGAATAAGAAAAATAAAAAAACTAAAACTAATGCAGAGGAAAAGCAAGTCGTTTCAACTAGTTCCGTCATATCGGAAAAGTTGCAAGGGGATATTGATGAGTTAAAAAACTCATACGACTCTTTCCTTTACGTATCTAAGCCGTTTTCCAGTACAAATATCAACAATTTACAAGCAAAGGCTAAAATGTACGGACTTAACCCAGTACCTCTAAAAGGGGCTCGCGTATTGGAATTAGGTGCCTCCTGTGGTGGCAATATCGTTCCACAAGCGCTGTACTATCCTGAAACTACTTTCACAGGCATCGACCTATCAGGCGTACAGGTAAAACACGGCAATGATATTATTAACTCCATAGGCCTCAAAAATGTGACCCTATTAGAAAAGGACATTCTCGATATCGATGAAAGTTTCGGGACCTTCGACTATATTATCGTTCACGGTATTTGGTCCTGGGTTCCAGATGTGGTGAAAGATAAAATCCTAAGTATTTGCAATGTGAATTTATCTGATAACGGTATCGCCTATGTATCGTATAATACGTATCCAGGTTGGAAACGTCTCGAACAATTGCGAGATATCATGTTATACTCTGAAAAACGAGCAAAGGACCAAGATTTATTAGAGCGTACCTTATATACTAAAAGCGTACTCAAAATGGTAGCAGACACTATGAATATTGATGATCGATCCCGTGCACAATCAGCCTATAAGATTAACAATATTCATAATGTATTGAATTCCAATGACTACTATGTAGCTCACGAATATTTAGAAGCCTTCAACGATCCTGTATATGTATCCGATTTCATTGAACGAGCACGCAAACAGGGTTGTGCCTATATCGGTGATGAAGTATTACAGCGTTCTTTTATCACTTGGCTTGCAGACGATGTTACGAATAATATTAGAACCTTATCTCATGACAACTATGTAGATAAAGAGCAATTCTATGACTACGTGTACGATACACAATTCCGTATGAGTTTATTAACAAAACTTCCAAACGAGGACAAAATCAATCACGAAGAAACAGTAACGCAAGATATTCTAAATAGCTTGTATTATGTAGGCAATTCCAGAAATGAAAAAGGAGTTCCAGAAGACTGGACTGATACTGTAAACATTGCCATCAAAGAGTTAATGGACACCCATAAACAGTTTAATGTACAAGGTATTATCAACCATATTAATAGTCAGTACCCTGGCTATAACATCAATATGGATCAACTCTATCAACGCTTACTATTATTAACTATTGTGGGGCAAATCAATATCTTTGGTGAGTCCTATCCTATGACTCCATTTGTTGAAAATGAAAGCTATATTCCACAGCGTTTTATCAATTACGTGAACACGCTAATTATGAAAGACGGAAATAAGTACATGGCCTTAGGAAACATGTACAACCAATTGGACAATGAAGTTGATAACGGTGTACTGTACGTGATGAATCAATTAGCACAACCGACCTCTCGTGCTAAATTACTTGAATTAGTAGAATCTGATTTAACAGTCAATCGCACTACAAAAGATGGTTACACCTATAAGGTTCCTAGTGAACAATACTTAAATGAGGTATTAATTCACTTAGAATATCTCGGCTATTTTACAAAATAACAACTATAGAACATCCTGAGCCCTTATTGTATTTTTTAACATGGCCATACACTCATGTAAAAAGAGGGTTATAGGACAAAAAGTGGGTAATTAATCAATAGAGATTAACTACCCACTTTTAATTTGGAGATAAGGTGGATTCTGATACTTGCCGTATGATATAAGTTTGTTATTGAGAGAGATTTAAAATTATACATTACAATAGTTATTAACGTAACTGGAGAGTAACTAATTATGAACAAAAATCATACATCATAATGTAGGTGGGCTACATATTAAGAAAATAGCTTTTAACAAAAGCTATTTTCTTCTAAGAACAGATAATACCAACACTCACCTTTCTCTACTTGAGTATATCATTTATTAAGCTCAGATAATAGATGATATACTCATTAAATTTTCATAAAAATTAATAATCCAAATAAGTTGCATTCTTATTCGAGCTCTAAATAGTAAGAACCATACCAGTTGAAGCAGAACTCGCTTTCACCAGACATATCTTCAAGGCCCGTACTGAGGCGATTATGATGACGCAAGAAGCGATAATCATAGAAGAGATGATCGCCATAAAGGCGACACTCATCCTTCGAGATAAGCTATTATTAACTACAGGTGTAACACTCAATATCCAGCTAGATAACAAACAAGCCCCCGTAGGAAACCTACGGGGGCTATTTATTTAACTACGACCATATAGCTAAAAGAGAAAGAATACGATATCCAAAAGGATTGTAATTGCTTTGTATCTAGGAGTAATTGCATATATTTGGATACCTGTGTGTAAATTTATCTATAGTACGTAAGGGTTGTCTATATATAAACTGCTATACGGTCATGGGTTTAGTATAGACCTAATGATGCTACTATTATGTGATTTTTTGCACACTTCTATATAAAAATAAAGAGGTAACGACTAGTGCTGTTACCTCTTCACTAGTTAGCTATTGTACAAAAAGATTATTTAATAAATCTACACTTAGAACTTATGCGTAAATCCTGCATTCACACCCCAGTCTGCTTGGAGATCACCAGACAAACCTGTGGCAACGTCAGCGAATACACTATTGTTGCTATTGAAACCATAACGGCCGCCGAATGCAAGTTCAGTCCAAGTACCTTTAAGGTCTTGCTCTGTTAATTTCGCAACACTGCCACTAGCAAATGCGGTTTTTACATTGCCTGTGAAAGCATGACCTGCTGCAAAACGTGTATAAAGGTTACCATTGCCAAATTGTTTACCCAATTCAAGGCCGATTTTACCAGAAGTGCTATTTACAGCAGATTGGTTAACAGATACATTGTCTACATTGAAGTTACGGCCACCGAAGTGTGTAAAGTTCAATTGTGCTTGTGGTTCTACATAGAAACCGTTATCGTATTTCAATGTTTTGCCATAGCGAACACCGATGCTGTACGCATTAGATTTTGTATCGCCAGACATAGCTTCACCAATTTCATTACGAGCTGTGAAGTCATTAGATACGCGACCAACTTGAGTTTCTACATGTACATATTGATCTTTGCCAAGGTCTTTCAAACCATAAGCACCTACGGAGAAGGATTTAACCTTGCCGGAACCATCGAATACATAGTCTTCAGAACCGCGAAGGTAAGATACTTGACCACCTATAGTCCAACCACGGCTGATTTTAGCATCATAACCGCCTTGGATGCGTGTATAATCTGTAGCTGTGTCGATACCGCTGCCAGAGTAGCTGTATTTACCGCCACCGATGCGAGCCCAAATACCAGTTGGTTCACCTTGTTGCAATACACGAGGACGATACATATCGTCAGCTACTATACGCCATGCATTGAAATTACCTACTACAGCGGAACGAATACCACGCATATGAGGTGTATCGTACGCACCACGAACAACAGGATTAGGATTTACTGGTTTAGGTGCTGGTATTACAGGTGTAACTGGTTTTGGATCTGGAGTCACCGGTGTAACTGGTTTTGGATCCGGAGTTACAGGTGTAACTGGTTTTGGATCTGGAGTTACAGGTGTAACTGGTTTTGGATCCGGAGTTACAGGTGTAACTGGTTTTGGATCTGGAGTTGGTGTAGGTTTTGGTTCTGGCACTACATAGGAGCCTTGGCCATTACCATCTTTCCATGTAATATCCCCTTCTTTTTGGTCTGTAGTCAACGCTTTTTTGTAACTAGACACGATACCTTTAGAAGCGATGGATACAGTACCAGAAAGGTTTCTTTCACCTTTTACATAGTTTTCATAATAGAATTTGTGGGCTAAGTTATCTAAAATCTTGTTTACATTGCTTTCAGAAGAAGTATCAAGATGATCGCCTGTTACATAGCCATGTACGCCAGAGCCAGCTGCAGCGGATTTTACAATGAAGTTACCACCCTCGATATCAGCTGGATCAAGACCATTTTTCTTAGAACCTTGTTTACCAAAGTTTAAACCAGTACCATCGCTCATATCATAAATAACGTTAATATGGCCATCTAGTTTATTCACATGAATATCGCTGCGGGAGTCCTGCGCAATACGGCTAAAGCCTTCACGCGTACGAGTACCTGTGAGGTTGTTAATACTACTACGTTCTGTTTTACCATCAATTTTGAAAGATTCCAAGCCGCCCATGCTATCATGGCTCCACATACCACCATCAAAGGTCATGTTGATTTCGCCACCCTTACCCTCTAAGGTATTCACAGCTTTACCGGAAAACTGGTTAGGACTGTTATGTGCACGACCGAGACCGATATTAATCACAGATGGTTGCTGTTCTTGATGAGGAGGCATCATTTTATCAGATACCAGCACATCACCTTGCATATTAAACACTTTGTGTTTTACAGTACCCGCATCATCAATGCCGAGATTAATTTTACTATTATATGCAAACGCTACTGGATATGGAGACTTCCATGGTGCAGTAGTCACGTCCATAATCCCGCCATCCACTTGAATGGAACTGTTATTTAGCATGCCTGTAATGAAAGCTGGTTGACGATAGCGTTTAGGCAATTGAGATGCATCAGGAGTATCCAAGGAGCCAATCGTAACTTGACCACCATTAGACGCTACCACACCATTCGCAGTCACACTTCCAGTACTTTCAAATTTACTATCTGCAGTAGTTGCAAAAACGCGTCCCTCAGAATTAAGACCTGCTGCAGCCCATGAGCTAGGCATAGCCATAGTAGATGACAATAAAGTCATCATAACAGCAGATAATAAAAATTTATTTCTTGCTCTCATCCTCTTACACCTCAACTATAAATACAATTACAATCACATTTGTGAAAGTTCATTCATAAACGAATATATATCTGTAAGTTGATTTATTAGTCTAAATAGACAGAAAAAATAGATATATACTCGCTTTATTAAGAACTCATATCCAACACTTTTAAAATATGTTTAAAATATTACACTATTTTTTGTGAATTGTAAATGAATTTTGTGAATTTTATTTAAAATTATTTAAAATATTAATAAATGAGTTATAAAGTAAGAGTATAAAAGTCCCATTTATTAGATAATTGATATGTACCCCCTTTACTGGACAACCAGTAAAGGGGGTACATATCAAGATTACTACCTTTTAGGTAGTAAATTCTATATAGTATTTATCCGTATTTGACGATATATAATATTGACCATATAATATAAGCAGATAGCCAAACGAGTAGAACCGTCGGGCTCATCTCAAGATTATAGGAAGTTGATGAAATGGCCTTTCAGTTATCCAGTTATTGGTAACGAAGGGCTATTTGTCTTTTCCAAGACAAATAAGCGCCACAAGTGCTCCAAAGGCAATAACTACGGTCATTACCTCTAGAATTATCATGATCAACTCATAATTACTCATAGACACCCCTCCCTTCATTTACGAAGAGAGGCCCAACCTCGCTTGACTATCCTACGTCAATTATATGGCGAACATATAAGCGAATCAACAAGAATCTATTAATAGAAATATACGAAATTATATAAGCAAAAAGGCAGCAATAAAATTGCTGCCTTTTTATTTACCCTTTACTTACGTGCCACACGCAAAGCGGCCATCATACCTGGAGATTTCCAAACGGATTGGCCATTGTCTGAGACGAGTTTGTTATTATAGTAGAATACATCTGCATTGTAATAGTTACTATCGCTAGTTGTTACCTTATAGCTAAGGCCAGATGTAGTGTACACCGTAAAGTTAAGTACATCCCCTACTTTCTTCACAGAGTCTTGATCTACGTACCAGCTATTACCATTATAAGTAGTAGCATACACATCTGTACGAGCTTCTACATCATATGTATTAATACCGATCAACACGAGTAGAGCTGCTAACATATATAAGAATTTACGCATTAGAATTACCTCCGTTTTATCGTTGGAATACTTGTTTATTATACCAAAAAACGGTGAAATTCGCATTAAAATGGCACTTTCTACTCTATTCAGAATTGACTGCTTTCAATATGTGATGTAATTCGTTTCATAACAGGTTTTTCTATGAAAGCTAACCACAGATAGCCTACGCACATACCAATGATAAAAATAAATCCCACGATTAACACAGCATATAGCGGTAATAATAGTGAAAAAAATACCAAGTCCTCAATATTAAGAATCCCTAAATCTTAATCTATCGCTATATTAATATGTAGCTCTGCAAAGTACAACTGTTGATTATTGCAATATAATATACAAATTATAATGTCTTTTTAATTATAATTATTTATTATATGATACCCCTCTTTCTAAAAGTATATCTTTGATAACTATATACTCAAAAGCTATTCGCTGTTTAAAACAATCTAAAACAGTAACAATTACACCATATATATTAAGGGCGCTTAATATAATAATAATTAACGGTATCGTCCATATCACATTAATTAAAAAGTTATATATTGCTAAGAAAATCATCATCACAAAAAATAGAACATAAAAACACCAAGCTTTATTAGTACCTAGCCCCAAGTATGTTAATGAAAGCCAACCTAATAATGGAACGGCAAAGTCTAAACTGATTAGAAAAATCACTAACGGTGTTAGTATAGCCACATCATATGATGATAAATTATCTGAAGTAAGAAATTTAACAATCTTATCTATATTAGATAAAAGAGCTCCTAAAACCCCTGCTAAAAGAATCTCTATCCATGAATAAGATAATCCTGCATTATACTCAACTGATTTATGACTTAATAAGTATAATAATTTATCTGTATCTAATTTTGAATATACATTATAACGTTTTTTATAAAACTTATCCCAATATCTAGATATATAAGTTCCTTCACTGACAGAAACACGTAAATTCTGCCAGTCACTCCAGATACACTTAATATTTCTACTAAAATTACTAACTATAGATTTACTTATACTCTTTAAATTCATAGATACCTCTCATTTCAACTATATTACTATAAGTAGAAATATAATATCATATTTGATGGTATTATATTTATTCATATTATCTTTTTAGATAATTAACAAAGCAATGCAAAAAGAGTGGTAGAACACAGTTCTCCACTCTTTTTGCAATTAACTTTATAAGATATTAAAATTGGTAGTTAAGGTCTACACGGTAGTAATCAGAAAGTTTTTCATTATCACCAGTAGATTTGTTTGTCTTGTTATTGAAGCCATAGTATGCAGTTAAGCCTACATTGTCTTGTAATGCATAGTTTGCAGTTGCTAACCAGCGCCTTTGAAGCCACGTAATTTAGTTACAAATGTGGATGTATTATCAAGGTATCTAGTAGTATCATCATAGCCAATTTGCCATGTAGAGGATTGAGCAGCCAAGTTTTCACCAAAGTTGAAATATTGGGCTTTCACATCCCATGTACCACGTTTAGCTTGATTATACACGCCGTAACCAAGTCCAGCAGTCCAGCCATAACCATGAGATACACCAGGAGCTTTCACCCATTCACCACCAACCCAAACTTTATCAAAGTTCATGTCTGTGCTAAAGCCATACATGTTACGGATATCATTGTTAGATGATTTTTCCTTGTTGTAACGAGCATAGAATGCACCAAGGGCTACATGTTTATTCAATTCACCTTTTAAACCAGCATACGTAATGGTGAAGTTTTTATCTCTATTAATTGTGCGTTCGCCATATTCATCGGTTACATAGCCACCTTCAACAGCATAACCATACGCTGCTTGGAATTGAACTTTGTCATTGCCCGCATTGAATTGAGCACCATCAAATGTATCGTCATAGATTAAACCATTACCAAATGTTTGTTGGAAACGACCAACCTTAGCGGATACTCTTTCACCAAATTTGTGATTTACATACGCACGATCAATAGTTACAGTGCCAGGTTTCAAGCCAATAGCGCCTACACCAGATGGAGTATGTGCATCACCAAATTCAATATTACCAGAAGTCATACGAACTACTGCTTCTGTACGATCATTAACCTTTGCATTGAATTGAACGCGAGCACGAGCATCAAATAAAGAACGTTGACTATAATCACGGGAATCAAGATTAGTTCTATCAGTTACATAGTGACCATTCTTTTCTTGGGCACCTAAATAACGAAGACGCATATCGCCTGTTACTTTCACATTACCTACGCGGTCTTCTAAACGAGCCACACGAACGCCCAAATTGTTCAATTCATTAGAGAACTCATCAGCCAAGTGATTAATCATAACCTGTTGCTCTGCATTGGCACAATCTTGGTTCGCCATAGCTTTTGCAATCATTTGCGCCATTTCGTAACGAGTAATGTTATTTTGGCCTTTGAAAGTTCCATCTGGGTAGCCATTTACGATGCCTGCCTCAGCTAATTGAGACACCGCTTGATACGCCCAAGAATCTGTGCTCACATCAGAAAATGGATTGTTAGCAAATGCAGTTGTTGCGCCCAATACAGCAGTTGCTGCTAACATTGCGGTAATTTGTTTTTTCATAATCTTACCCCATAACGCCTGTAGTATCGGTAGGCCCCTTTGATACTGCTCCTAAAAATTAGAGCACGCCTGTTCTAATTCTAGAGACACCATATTTATAAAAGCCCCAGAGTACTAACAGCTAATATACACCGCTATTAGTACTCTGGGGCTATTTTATATATAGACTATATTTTCAGATTATTTTAGGTAAATATATCTTAGAACTTATGTGTAAATCCAGCGTTTACAGACCAGCCTGCTTTATAGTCGCCAGATAAACCTGTGCTAATATCAGCATAAAGGCTGTTGTTAGCATTGATACCATAACGGCCACCGAATGCAAGATCAGTCCATGTACCTTTAAGGTCTTGTTCTGTAGATTTTACAGTGGAACCACTTGTATATGTAGTTTTCACCGAGCCAGAGAAGGCATGGTTAACACCTACACGAGTATAGATGCTACCGGCGCCAAAGGTCTTACCAATTTCAAGGCCAAGACCGCCAGCAGTGCTGCTTACGCCAGCTTGGTCTACATGCATGGTGCCTGCATTAAAGCTATCTCCACCAAAGCGGGTATAGCTCAATTGCGCTTGTGGCTCGATGTATAAACCATTTTGTAATTTCACAGTTTTACCATAGCGAGCGCCGATAGTATATGCATTAGCCTTAGTTTCGCCAGATAGGCTTTCACCAATTTCATTACGAGCTGTGAAAGTATTCGTTACGCGGCCAACTTGGGATTCAAGTTGAATGTATTGATCTCGGCCGAGGTCTTTCAAACCATAGGCGCCAACAGCAAAGGCCTTTTCTTTGCCAGAGCCATTGAACACATAATCATCATGGCCACGAAGGTAAGACACTTGACCGCCTACGGTCCAACCGCTACCAGTTTTAGCGTCGTAACCACCTTGAATGCGTGTATAGGTTGTGTCGGTATCAATACCTTGTGCATCATAACTGTATTGACCGCCACCGATATGGGCCCAAATACCTGTTGTTGCGCCTTGTTGCAATGCACGAGGACGGTAAATATTTATTAATGTGCGCCAGCCGTTGATATTGCTCATAATCGCGGAACGAGCGCCACGCATATGAGGAGTATCATATGCCGTTGTTTGAGCAGGTTGTGGGGTTGGTACCGGTTGCGGTGTTGGAGCCGGCGTTGGTTGCGGTGTTGGTGCCGGCGTTGGTACTGGTTGTGGTGTTGGCGCCGGTTGTGGCGCCGGTGTTGGCGTTGGTGCCGGTTGTGGCGCCGGTGTTGGCGTTGGTGCCGGTTGTGGCGCCGGTGTTGGTGTTGGCACTGGTTGCGGTGTAGGTGTTACTGTTGTATTACCGTACACATATTTACCTTGACCATTTTGATCCGCTTGCCATGTAATAGCACCTTCTTTAGCATAGCCAGACGTTACTACCTTAAAACGACCAGATTCAGCACCTTCAGAAGCAATAGCTACTGTGCCTTCAAGGTTTCTTTCACCAGTCACATAGTTATGATAATACACCTTATGTGCAAGATTATCTAAAACCTTGTTTACATTATCCTCAGTAGACAAGTCTAGTCCTTTGCGGCTGGTGTATAGATGAGCGCCAGCATTAGGGGCTGCACTTGTGATATGAATGTCGCCACCCCAGAAGGAATCAGCCGTTAAACCATTATATGTTGTAGTTGGCGGTGTATATTCTGGATCTTCGGTGTCTGCATATTCATCATTAGGATCATATATAAAATTAACATGGCCTTCGAGCTTATCAATATAGAGTTTATTATGCTCATTTTGCTCTACCACATTTTGAAAATTACGATTCGTAGAACCAACAAGTCGATGTACACGGCTAGGCATAGTACTACTATCAAGGTTAGTGCCATCAAGGCCACCTTGATACAATAGCTCCCAAGCCCCTCTTTCACCAAGGAACACATTGATATGATTATATTTTCTGTCATTTTCATCAGCTAAATTGAAAGCTAACCCAGACCAATTGGATTCCTCACCATCTATACCGATATTAATGGTTGAGCTATGAATTGGATCATGTTTAACTATAACATCGCCTTCAACGAATATTTTATCACCCGTAAATTCGCCGTGATGATCATGGACGCCTATATTAATTGTGCCCCCTTGAGCAAGAGCAACAGGTGTACTCACTCTACCAGAATTATATACACCTTTTTTCAATTTAATGTCTCCACCATTTTTACTGGTAGCAAATGCACTATGACCATAGCCAATATTAGAATACCCGTCTTCAATAATAACCATACCACCATTCGCTACTATAGAAGATATATTTTTATCGTATTCTGGGAATACACGTATCATATCATCACTGTTAGCTACAAAATCTGTATTATCAGTATACGGAGCGGTATAAGCCGCATCTACCACCATATTAGGCATTACAAATCCAGCAATCGCCAGTGCCACAGCTAGCGATAGCTTTGCTTTACTTACATGTCTCATAAAAATCCTCTCACTCTCACAATGTAAACAAACTATAAATTATCTTAAATTATAATTTACAATTTGTTATTTGTAAATATGAGAGAAATAAAATTAGTATAGACCTGTAGTATTGCCTGGACCCTTTAATACCTCTCCTAAAAAATAGAACAGGCCTGTTCTAATTCTGGAGAGACCATCTCAGGCTATCTTACAAATTAGAACACGCCTGTTCTATTTCTAGAGACACTATATCAGGCTCGTCTTGCTAATTACTACAGGCGTGTTCTAATTTAAAATCCCCTTGATAAGTACCGAGATACTCATCAAGGGGATTGTGTTAGTTATGAACGATACCAATCATCATATTAGAATTGGTAGTTAAGGTCTACGCGGTAGTAGTTGGAAAGTTTTTCGTTATCGCCAGTAGCCTTGTTTGTTTTGTTATTAAATCCGTAGTATGCAGTTAAGCCCACGTTCTTTTGTAATGCGTAATCAGCAGTTAATAACCAGCCTTTGAAGCCTTGGTAATTCAACGCACTAGTAGTGACACCAGCTCCAGTTGTAGCCCAAGCTGTATTAGTTAGGTCGTAAGCGATGTCCCATGTGGAGGATGCAGCGCCTAAGTTTTGGCCGAAGTTGAAGTATTGTGCTTTTACGTCCCAAGAACCGCGTTTTGCTTGGTCGTAGTCACCATAGCCAAGGCCAGCAGTCCATGCAGAACCGTGAGAAACGCCAGCTGCTTTCACCCATTCGCCACCAACCCAAACTTTATCAAAGTTCATGTCTGTGCTGAAGCCATACATGTTTCTAAGGTCGCCACTGGATTTGTGCGCATTTCTACGAGCATAGAAGCCACCAAGATTTACATGTTTATTAAGTTGACCTTTAACGCCTGCATAGGTGAAAGTTTTATTGGATTTCTTAGTTAAACCGTCAAAAGCACCTGCCACAGCATAGCCGTAGGCTGCTTGGAATTGAACTTTGTCGTTGCCTGCATTGAATTGAACGCCGTCGAATGTGTCATCGTAAATCAAACCGTTGCCGAGCATTTGGTCGAAGCGACCAGCTTTCACAGACACGCGTTCACCAAATTTGTGATTTACATAAGCGCGATCGATAGTGACCGTTGCATTACCACCATTAGTCGCATCGCCAAATTCAAAGTCTCCAGATGTTACGCGAACGACAGCATCTGTGCGATCATTCACCTTCGCATTGAATTGAATGCGAGCACGCGCGTCAAATTGGGAACCTTTGCTGTAATCGCCCACAGCGTTTACATAGTTACCATCTTTCTTTTGGGAACCAAGATAACGAAGACGCATATCGCCGGTTACTTTCACATTACCTACACGGTCCTCTAAACGAGCCACGCGAACGCCCAAATTATTCAATTCATTGGAAAATTCATCGGCTAAACGATTAATCATCGCTTGTTGTTCCGCATTAGCGCGGTCCTGATTAGCCATAGCCTTCGCAATCATTTGCGCCATTTCAAAACGGGTAATATCTTTTTGGCCTTTGAAAGTCCCATCTGGATAGCCATTAATAATGCCCGCATCCGCCAATTGAGACACGGATTGATACGCCCAAGAATCTGGCGTTACATCAGAAAACGGATTCGCTGCTAATACCGTCGTCGTACCTAACACAGCCATTGCTGCCAACATCGTTGCCAAGTGTTTTTTCATAATCTAACCCTCTCCACAAACACAATACATACTTTCATCAACAATATACATTACATAACACATACTTTCACTAATAATATACATTACACAACACATATAGATTAGGATATCTAGACATCATAAAAGCTGGACATCACATTAGAATTGGTAGTTAAGCTCCACGCGATAATAGTTAGCCAAGGAGCGCTTATCACTAGCAAGTTCAGATTTTGTTTTACCTTTGAACCCAGCATATACGCTAAGACCTAGATTGTCTTGCAATGCATAGTCCACAGTACCGAGCCAGCCTTTATACCCGTGGAACCATAAATGTCCACTACTTTCAGTTTGTGTAGAATCATAAGCAAGGTTCCATTTAGAGGACACAGCGCCCATCTTTTCATCAATATTGAAGTATTGGGCTTTTACATCCCAAGTACCCTTTTTAGCTATGTCATAATGACCATATCCTGCACCAGCAGTCCAACCAGTGCCATGGTCCGTATGGGCTGCTTTCAACCATTCGCCGCCAATCCAAACCTTATCAAAATTAATATCGGTATGGAAACCATAAAACTTTCTAAATATGAAGCCCATATTATATGGTGAGTTCATACGAGCATAGAAACCGCCCATGCTGATATGTTTATTTGGCTGACCTTTAAGGCTAGCATAACTAACGGTATCATTCATATCTGCGGAGGTACCATTAAACATCCCTTTTAAGAAATAGCCATGGGCCCCTTGGAATTGGATTTTATCGTTGCCGATATTAATTTGAGCACCGTCAAACACATCGTCATAGTAGTAACCATTGCCGATAACTTGGTTAAAGCGCCCTACCTTTGCAGATACATATTTGCCGAATCGATGATCCACATAAGCACGGTCGATGTAAGCTGCCCCAGTCATTTCACCTGTATTATCATCGTAAGTATTACCAAATTCAATAGAATCGGTCGTCATACGCACTACCGCATCCGTCTTGTCATTAATCTTCGCATTGAATTGGACACGTGCACGCATATCAAATTGGGACTTTTGGCTATACTCCCCTTGAGTTCTTATAAAGTCAGGCCCCATCGCTTTAGTGCCAAGATACCGCAAACGCACATCACCATTTACTTTCACATTACCCACGCGGTCCTCTAAGCGATTGACGCGAACGCCCAAATTATTCAACTCATTGGAAAATTCATCAGCTAAACGATTAATCATCGCTTGTTGCTCTGCATTCGCGCGGTCCTGATTGGCCATAGCCTTCGCAATCATTTGCGCCATTTCAAAACGAGTAATGTCCTTTTGGCCTTTGAAAGTCCCATCTGGATAGCCATTAATAATACCTGCACTCGCCAATTGAGACACGGATTGATACGCCCAAGAATCTGGCGTTACATCGGAAAATGGATTCGCTGCGAACGCAGTCGTTACACCTAACACAGCCGTCGCTGCCAACACAGCAGCCAATTGATGTTTCATAAAATACCTCTCTTATACAGAAACTATATGTTACATGCTATAGTCGCATGAATCAGTATATAAGTACCCTCATTTCCTCTATATGAAAAACATACAACTATACAATTCCTTTCTAGTATAATAATGAGAGATAAATAATCGATAAGCAGAACATAAAATATTCATATTATTTTCATTTTTAAGCAAATATAAAACAAAAAAGGCTATCCCAAAATATGATTAAATCACATTTTAGGACAGCCTTATTACTATAAATTTTTAACTACATAATACAAAACTAATGACACAAATCATAGAGACCATATTTATCTCTCAAATCACGTATTTTATTATATTGTACCTTCAACACATGAGCTGCTTCCACTAAATTAGTAACCTCAAATTCAAACACACGCTTAACTGAACCTTCCGTTTTTATATCCCAATCGAAAAAGCCTTGTGCAAATTCAGATGCTTTAGGCTTAGGGTTTTGCTGATTATATGTTTTCCATTTATTTATATGTATAATGAATAAAATCTCAAACTCAGGGTACGTATATATATAATAAATAGGGATATGCCGAAACTCTCTGGGTAACGTAATTGTCTCTTTCAAACTATCTAATATATAAATGAGTGCTGGCGGCTTATCATAATCATTACGCAATATTTCCTGTAAGTGTTTAGAACGTTGTTTACGGGTGCGCAATTTTCTTAAATTATCAAAATTACAACTGCTTACATCTAAGGTTAATTTTTCTTCTTCAGATAGCCACTTTAAAGCATCCTCTTCATTCCGGCCTTCACAGAAGAAAATAATATAATGATCTGTACATATATCTGTTAATGTAGACATATTACACCTATTTAACAGTACCCGCTAACGCCTGCTCTGCTGCTTTCATAGATGCATATTTAGGCACTGTCCCTTTAATTAAATTACCTAAAATAACATTTGATTTGAGTAATTCATTACGTTCAATTTCATCACTGTATTTAACAGCCTCTAATATTCCATCGCTACGTTTACGAGTAATATAAATATTATCTTTCCTTACAAAAGTATCCAATAATTCTGGGTAATGGGTTGTAAAAATTAAGCAGGCCCCATGAGGGTTATAATCGCGATTTTCAAATAAAGATAGAATCCATTCTACAAGACGTTTATTAATATGATTTTCTATCTCATCGAATAGAATGTACCCTCCTGCTTTTAATACGGATTGGAGAGCTGGAAAAAAGTGCAATGCTTTTACAGTACCAGAAGATAAGATAGATTCTAACTCATCATAAGATAAATCGTACTCAGAATCACCATCTTTTTTGAATTTCAATTTGTATTTGTCTTTTCCCTCTGACTGTTCAATACAACTAATTGCACTATCAAAACACTGTATAATCGACACATCTGGAATTGTAGGTCGTATATTCCTAACGGTATTATATTTTTCAAACGAACAAAGTACCTTTGTTGCCTTATCCTTAAACATGCTCGCAATACTCATGTCATCAAGTAAAAACTTAGCATCTTCAAAATCGGTACGTTGATTAACAACCTTAGAGCGTACAAAATTAAATAGATTCTTTTTAGTTAGTTTTGTGAACGATCGTACTTTCAATATCTCATTCTTATAAATAAAATCATATTCATCGTCCAATGTATATCGTTTTATGATTGAAGATGTTAATTCTAATATTTGTTTACCAATTTCAAACCACATAACAAAAACTATTGGTTTCTCTTTTGTACCATCAGCACTTCCTATAATTTTCTGAATAATTGGTTTAATATGAGGGTCATTCAACCTAGCATCATTAGCCACAATCTGTAACAATATCTGAATAACTTCTAAAATCGTGGTCTTACCTGTTGCATTAAGACCTGTGAAAGCTATTATATTTTGGGAATAAATAGACGCTCCACTATCAATCCTATATGCCCTTTCTATGTTGTCATTATCAGTAAGTAATTGGCTTACTTTGTCGGTGGCTACTAAATCAATATGTAAATTTTTACCAAACAAATTAGTATTATGTATTTCAAACCCTAATAACCGCACTATAACACCTCCTTTTTTAATTATTATATCATAAAAACCTATTTAAAACATTTATTTTGTTTAAAAAAGAGTATTACAAATAAAAAAAGATGGCGAAACATGCGTTTCGCCATCTTTGTACATGTACTTAAACTACACTAATCTACGAGATTAGAATTGGTAGTTAAGGTCAACACGGTAGAAATCGTTTTGATCAGCACCGGCTTGATCTTTCCAATTGAAGCCATAGTAAGCAGTTAAGCCAACATTGTCTTGTAATGCATAGTCAGCAGTTGCCATCCAACCTTTATAACCAGCAGTGTAAGCATGATCCCAAGTACTGGACAAGATAGGAGCATTAGCTTTTTGGTTGAAGTATTGAGCTTTTACGTCCCAAGTACCTTGTTTAGCTTGGTCATATGCGCCATAACCAACACCTGCAACCCATGCTTGAGATTTTTCCATATTAGAAGCTTTTAACCATTCGCCACCAACCCAAACTTTATCGAAGTTAATGTCTGTGTTGAAGCCATAGATATTTTTATAAGCTTTGTTAGCTGGAGTTGCTGTAGCAGTAGTTTTCAAATCTTCGCCATTTACACGAGTGTAGAAACCACCTACGTTAACATGTTTACCAACTTTGCCATTTAAGTTAACAACAGCAAGTTGAGAGTTTTCTTTGGTATTAGCACTAACACCTTCAATAGCATAGCCATAAGCTGCTTGGAAGTTAACTTTGTCGTTACCAGCATTGAATTGAGCACCATCAAAAGTATCGTCATATGCTAAACCAGCACCTAACATTTGACCAAAACGACCAGCTTTAACGGATACGCGTTCGCCAAATTTGTGGTTTACATATGCGCGGTCAACTTTTACAGTTGTATCAGCATTAGCATCACCAAATTCGAAATCACCAGCAACCACACGAACAACTGCATCAGTACGATCGTTTACTTTTGCATTGAATTGCAAACGTGCACGTGCGTCGAATTTAGAGTTACCTTTTTCTTCATCTTGGTAACGAAGACGAGCATCGCCAGTTACTTTCACATTACCAACACGGTCTTCCAAACGAGCTACACGAACGCCCAAGTTGTTCAATTCGTTGGAGAATTCATCAGCCAAACGATTAATCATCGCTTGTTGTTCAGCGTTAGCGCGATCTTGGTTAGCCATAGCTTTAGCAACCATTTGAGCCATTTCATAACGAGTGATGTTATTCTGGCCTTTGAAAGTGCCATCTGGGTAACCATTAACAATACCAGCATTTGCCAATTGGGAAACTGCTTGGTATGCCCAAGAATCTGGAGTTACATCGGAGAATGGGTTAGCTGCGAATGCAGTAGTTACACCCAAAACTGCTGTTGCTGCGAAGATTGCTGCGAATTGTTTTTTCATAATACAATACCTCTTCTTAAAACTAAAACAATTACTATACAATCTTGTAAAGCAATACGCTTATCCCTATGTGTCCATGTTTCCATACAAATAATACGTATACCTTTACAAGATATACGTATACTGTATCATATAGAGATTAAATATCATTTAAATATTCATGAAATTTTCATTCATCTTTTGCTATTACAATAATATATCTTTTATCATAGAGTCATTAATAATTTGAATAGCCCCATACAAGCCATCTTGGTAACTCTTTTTAATATCCTTAATACTTAACTCATTATAATCAAAAGCATTATCTAGAGTAGATATACCATAATAACTCTTATCTACAAACCAAACTTGATCAGTTCTTATGGGAGCATCTAATATATCTGTATTATGTGCAGTCGCAATTAATTGCGTGCTTGTATCATTCCATTCATTAAAAATACGTAATAGGATATTAACTAATTTAGGATGTAAAAAACAATCAAAATCATCAATTAAAAATAGCTTAGAATTATGATGATTGTCCAAAATCATCATTGCTAAAAGCAAGAGTTTCCGTGTACTGATACTTTCTGCTTCATAATCAATAGTAAAGCTTCTTCCATCTTTACATTCATATTCAAATTGAAGCAATAATCTAGATTCTAAATTTTGATTATTTTCTTGTATTGGTATGAAAGATTCTTGTATTTTAATATCTTTTATATGGAAATCTGCAGCCTTCAAAAAATACAAGACTTTTTCTTTTAAATCAGGATTAGTATATAACGGCTTAAATAATTCCTGGTTGCATAAAACATTATGTCCTAAACCAAGTATAAGGATATCTTGTGCGAACCATTCATATGACTCTTTAGATTCTGGTACATTATTTGATTGAGCAAAAAATAGCAATGGCTGATTAGCTCTTAATGCGCCCTTTAAACCCTTTATTGATGACGGCATAATGATATCATCAACAGTCCTATTAAAAATGATATTATCATTCATAATTAAACGCTCTTCATTAATACTATGAGCATCATAATCTAATTCATAACAATATAAATTTCCATTTTTAATAAATTGAATTTTGAAATAATTATTACCTTCTCCATTGGCAAAAGAATCAACAGGTAAAGCCTCTAACTCAGAAGATGTGCCATGAACAATAATAGCTCTAAGTAGTTGGAAAGCTCTAATCACATTAGATTTTCCAGATGCATTACCGCCAAAAATAAATGATGATTTAACAACATCTATATCTCTGGATGATATGGTATTTTCTTTAGTATACTCAACAATACCTTCACCTACTTCCATAGAAAAGGTAACTTCTTCTTTAAATGAACGAATATTTTTGAAAGTAAAATCTATTAGCATATTCCTAAGATATTATTTACAACAATCTAATATATACTGAACAGTCTCATTCTTTCTATAATCTATGTTATACAAATTAAATCTTACTAATTTATCAAATTCTGATGCATATAACATTTTTTGATATTTACATAATGTGCTAGATAAATCGTTTTGAATTAATAAAATACTAATAAAACCTTCTATATTTACTTAATATGTAAATATAGAAGGCTTCACCTTTTATTTATACCTGGCTATAAACTCTTCAATTTTAGACCAATACTTCATACTTTCAAAGATTTTATCATCATCCCATTTCCACCATTTCATGGACAATAAAGATTCTACTATACTATCAGAAAATCGTTGTTTTATAACTCGATTACTACCTACAACAACTGTGTATGGCTCTACATCCTTTGTAATGACACTACCTACTCCTATAACGGATCCATCACCGATAGTTACACCACTTCTAATAATACTATGAGCTCCAATCCATACATCATTACAAATTCTAATACTTCTATCCGCGTTAGGCATATCTTTCTTGTAATCAAGAAAATTTCCATATGTACTTACATAATTAATATTATGACCATTTTGAACAAGATGTTGATCAATACCTATCGAACAAAAACTACCTATTGAATGCATTTCTCTTTCTTGATAAGAACGATAGCCATATGTGAATTTTCCAATTGGTATACCAATATATTTATCAAACCAATATCTAGATAAATTATCTTTCCAGCCATATTTCTTTTTTGAATATTTATATAACCATTCAGGAGGATTACTTGTCCCTCTAATTTTTCGTATACCTTCCAAATAGAGTTTTTCCCATTCCGTAATCCCATATTTTTCTACTAACTCATCTATGATTTCCATATTTATGCATTCACAAACTCAATAACTTTATTAGCAATCATTTTTACATCATCTTTTGTTAAATACATATGAAGTGGCATTGTAATAATTCTATTAGACATTCTATGCGCATTGGGACATTTACCATTATCATAAGAATACATTTCATACTCTGTATTATCACGATAGTGAACCCCAGGATAAATATCATTTTCTTGTAAATATTCAAGTAAACCATCTCGATTATCTACAGCAATTTCATAGATATGATAAGAACATTCATCAGCATGTGGTGCACCTATAATTTGGATTTTAGGCTCGTTTTTAAACATCTCATCATAGCATCTTGCTAATTCACGGCGATATTCATTTGTTTCGTCCAAATACTTAAGTTCCACTAAGCCAATAGCAGCCATAATCGAATTACCATGATCTTTATAACCAAGGTACTCTACATCATATTTCCATTTATAAGAACCCTTTGTACCACTATTACGAGCATAAGTATCCTTATTAATACCTAACCATGTCAATTTACGGCAAATTTCATCATATTTTTTATTATGGAAACAAATCATACCACTATCAGCAGTTGGTAAGTTTTTAACAGCTTGGAATGAATAAACAGCCACATCTACACCATCCCATGTACCTGGCATTTGTTCATTTACACGAGTACCAGCCATGTGAGCCGCATCAAGAATTAACTTAAGATTATGTTCTTTACAAATTTCAATAATTTTATCTAATTGACCAACACGCCCACCATAACCAACGAAAATAACAGCTTTAGTTTTATCACTAATTTTTCGTTTTACATCTTCAGGATCCAAACAAAGGTATTCATCTACATCAGCAAAACGAGGTACTAATTTTTCATATAGAATGGCATGGTTTGTAGAAACAAAAGTAATCGGTGTTGTTATAACTTCATCACCGTTTTCCCAACCATTTTCTTTTTTTAAGATTTCTACCGCTAAATGTAATCCAACAGTAGCAGAATTTAAGAAATGAGCATTCTCATGACCAGTATATTCTTTCCATTTATTTTCAAATTCTACTGTTTTAAAACCAAGACCAGTCCACCCTATTTCAAGACATTCTCTGATTTCGTTTAAACATTCTTCTACATGATATTTAGGTTTTAATACTTGAATCGTCATGATAACCACTCCTCTATAAATATGATGATTATTACCTGTCTCTACTATTTAAAATTAATAATAGTATCTATCTTATTACTTTATCTATACTCTATTTTTTTCTAAATCTTTCTTTATCTTTGTAGTTGATATTTCTTTCGTTCTAGGTAAATAAATTACCTCACAATAATCTTTTAGAAAGTCAAATTTTCCCTTCCAATCATCTCCCATGACAAACGTATCAATTCCAAATTCTTTAATATCATCAATTTTCTGATTCCAATTATTCTCAGGAATAACCAAATCAACATAGCGAATTGACTCTAATAATTGTTTTCGAATCTCATAACTAAAATAACATTCTTTATTTTTACTATTCTTATTAAATTCATCTGTAGAAAGGCAAACAATTAAATAATCTCCCATTTGTTTTGCTCTCTTCAATAAGTTAATATGCCCATAATGTAGTAAATCAAATGTTCCATATGTAATAATTTTTTTCATAATACCATCTTACCCTTAATTTGTTCTTTTATATTCCCCACTAATAATATGTTCCCACCAATCTTGATTATCCATATACCATTGAATGGTTTTCTTTATTCCCTCATTAAAAGATGTTTTAGGCAACCACCCTAATTCATTATTGATTTTAGTAGGATCAATAGCATAACGTTGGTCATGCCCTGGTCGATCTGTAACATAAGTAATTAAAGATTCATCTTTTCTCAATGCAGATAAAATCGTTTTTACTACATCAATATTAGCACGTTCATTATGACCGCCAATATTATAAACCTCTCCTACACGACCTTTTCTAATAATTAAGTCGATAGCTTCACAATGATCTTCTACATATAACCAATCGCGTACATTCTTTCCATCCCCATAGACAGGTAATTGTTTATTATTAAAAGCATTAATAATCATCAATGGAATCAATTTTTCAGGAAAATGATATGGTCCATAGTTATTCGAACAGCGAGAGATTGTTACAGGTAATCCATACGTTCTATGATATGCTAATACTAATAAATCAGCCGATGCTTTAGATGATGAGTATGGACTCGATGTATGAATCGGTGTTTCTTCTGTAAAAAATAAATCTGGTCGATCTAGTGGTAAATCACCATATACTTCATCTGTAGAGACTTGATGATAACGTTGAATTCCATATTTACGACATGCATCCATTAATATAGCAGTTCCCATAATATTCGTACGTAAGAATATTTCAGGATTCTCAATACTTCTATCTACATGAGATTCGGCCGCAAAGTTGATAATTATATCTGGCTTATATTGCTCAAATATTTCATATACAGCCTGTCTATCTGCAATATCTGCTTTCACGAAAGAAAAATTAGGCTTATCTTTTACAGGCTCTAAAGTTTCTAAATTACCTGCATAGGTTAGCGCATCAACGCATATGATATGGTCCTCTGGATACTTAGCTACCATCATATGTACAAAGTTACCACCAATAAATCCAGCACCACCAGTTACAATAATATTCATATGCTCACCATCCTATTGTCTACTATCTGCCATTGTAAATGATATCTTATTCTCTAATTCATCAAAGAATGGAGATTTAGTATCCTTCTCAGATAGGATAGGATTTTCTATACCCCAATTAATGTCCAATGTAGGATCATTCCATCGAATACCGCCATCTACCTCTGGTGCGTAATAGTTATCTGCTTTATACATAAACTCAACATGATTGGTTAGTGTCACAAAACCATGTCCAAAGCCTCGAGGTATTAGAAATTGTTTTTGGTTTTCTTCACTAAGTTCAACAGCATACCATTGTTTATATGTAGGACTATCCTTACGAAGATCAACTGCTACATCGAGTACAGCACCACGAACACATCGTACTAATTTAGCTTGTGCCTTATCGCCATATTGGAAGTGAATACCACGCAATGTACCTTTTATAGTTGATGATGAATGATTATCCTGTACGAAATTATAAAATAAACCAGCCTCTTCCATAGTTCGCTTATTCCATGATTCCATAAAGAAGCCTCTATAATCGCCAAAGACTTGTGGCTCAATAATCATAAGACCTGGTATACCTGTTTCTGTAACCTTAATTCCCATACTATACAACCCCTATCCTTGTATTTGCCCCTCTGCTACACGTCGTAAATGTTTACCATATGGCGATTTTCCATATAGCTTTGCACTCTCTAATAATTGTTCTTTACTAATCCAATTATTACGATAAGCAATTTCCTCTAATGCAGATATTTCAATACCAGATCGAGTTTGGATAACACGCACAAATTCAGATGCATCACTAAGAGAATCTACAGTTCCCGTATCTAACCAAGAATACCCTCTACCAAGTGTGTGAACACGTAAATCACCACGTTCTAAGTACATCTTATTTAAATCTGTAATTTCTAATTCTCCACGATCAGATGGTGTTACCTTTTTAGCCAATTTACAAACGTCTTTATCATAAAAATATAACCCTGTAACGGCATAATTTGATTTAGGATGTTTTGGTTTTTCTTCAATAGATTTTACTAATCCATTTTCATCAAATTCAACAACACCAAATCGTTCTGGATCTTCTACATGATAACCAAAAACAGTAGCACCACTCGTGGCCTGTGCAGCTTCTTGCAATTGTTTTCTCATCCCTGCCCCATAAAAAATATTATCGCCCAAAATCATGGCACAAGAATCACCATCAATAAATTCTTCACCAATAATAAAAGCTTGTGCTAATCCATCTGGGGATGGTTGCTCTTTATATTGTAAATTAATACCATATCTAGAACCATCACCTAATAAGCGTTCAAAATTAGGTAAATCCTGCGGTGTTGATATAATCAAGATATCCTTAATCTCTGCTAACATAAGCATAGATAATGGATAAAATATCATGGGTTTATCATAAACAGGCAATAATTGCTTAGATGTTACTAATGTTAGTGGATATAGACGTGTCCCTGATCCACCAGCTAAAATAATCCCCTTCATACTACCCCTTCTCTTTTCTTCTAAGAAAAAATTAATTTTAATGCATTTGTCAAATTATATTTTTCTCTTATAATACAACCACCCGAATAAGCTATTTTATTTCTTTCAATTTCATGTTCAATATAATATTTTATCTTCTCAACTAATTCATTAGTATCACTATAACAATCAAAATGTACTAATTCCTCTAAATGTAAATCATACTTATTTTGGATATCACTTAAGAGAAAATTATTATTACCCATTACCTCAAAGGTTCGACAATTATAACAAGTATGACCTTCTATATGAATATTCAGATTAATTTTAGTTCGTTTATAATATGTAATAACCTCTTCTGGTGATAGCACCTTATTTTTGACTACTTTAGATAAGTAAGGGTATTTAAGGCCAAATTTAAATTTACCTATAATTTCCTGATACCAATGATGACTATGCCATACACGACCTAAAACTAACATCTTATAATTATTCTCATAAGCTACCTTAGCAGCTGCTTCTAATAATTCTAATCTTTTTTTAGATCCTGCAATAGTTCCTATAAAAAAGATATCTAAATCTTGTACATCTGTTACCGCTCTAGGCGAAGAATAAAATTCTGGGCCTGCATATAAAGGTAAATAATGTGCAGTAATAGAACAATATTTTTCTAATTGAATTACATCATTAATCTCAATAGAATAAATATTTGAATATATATTAATATGATTACCCAATGATTGTACATCATGAATAGAATCCCAAACCCATAAACGACAATCAACCTTTTTAGCTATATCTTCATTAATAAAATATAACTTATTTGGAAAACGAAAATCATTAAGAAATAACGCTAATTCTATATTATTTCCATCTATAAACTCCAATAAACGTTTTCTTTCATCTTGTATATTTTTATCATAATTTAATTCAAATATATAAGTATTATTACCTAACTGATGATTTGCTTCTATTAAATTATTAGAAAACATAGCACTATTTCTATGATTAGTTACAATACAAATATCCATTTATTTTCCCTAATTTATAACGAATGTATAATATTACTTCCAATATGCTTCAACATTATGTCCTATCTGTTGTTCCTTTGGTGGTAACTTCATATAATCACCGTATGTTTGTTTTAGCATATCATCATACGCTTTAATAATCGGTAATTTATTATTTTCAAACTCTACTTCTATAAATTCTTTAAACCAATCATATTCATAAATAGACTTATTAAAATCAATTTTCTTTTGATAATCCTGAGTTAATGATACTAATGATGTGCATTGTTTATTATATTTATCCTTACACTTCATTAATAATCTTGCCATCATATCTAAATTAGGTAAAGGTAAGTGGTATTTACGTACGAATTTATTCCACTTTTTAAAGTGCCGTTGAAAGTGTTGAATCCATTTCCAATAAAATCTAACATCCATAAATAATTTACGTTGTTCATTTTTTTCAACAGGAATATGATCTAATATAAAAATATCAATATACACACCATATTCAACTACTTTTCCCTTTGAAAAATGTTCATATAAAACAGTTTCCGTATCAAAAAACTTAGCACAAAATGCCATAAAGTAATTCTCTTCATCCATTTCAGGCCATAGTTTATAACGATCTGTACTATTTAATATATATTGTTTCCAAGCTTTTTCAAATTTTTCATATTCTGGGCGCATCATAATAACATCAATATCATCGTCCCAAGGGATAAAGCCTTTATGTCGAATAGCCCCCAATGCTGTTCCATAAGCAATCGTATATTTAATATTATTCTTTATACAAAACTCATTAAATCGTAATAAAGTTTTCAATAATACAGATTTGAGTTCTTTCCCCTTTATTGGTTCATTCATTATACTAAGCAACTCCTATTTTTTTATCATACTGAATAATAGCTCTTCCCATTGAGACCATATAATATCCGGTGCAAATCGTTTCATCGAATCTACTGCTTGTCTTCCCAATGCAGAACATAATTCAGAATTCCCCATAAGCTTTTCTAAACCTAGTGCTATATCTGTAGGATTATCTTTTACTAAGATTCCATTATATCCATCTTGTACCATATCTGATACACCAAGCCATGTATCACAAGCTATCACCGGTAACCCTTTAGCCATCGCTTCAGCCATAGATAAACCAAAACCTTCTGATGCACTCATCATGGCATATATATCCCCTGTTGATAAAACAGATTCCACATCCTTAGTAATACCTTTAAATAAAATCCTATCTGATAAATTTGCCTGTTTTATCATCAATTCTAATTGTGCTTTATAGGCTTTATTTTCATCAGCTCCCCACAGTTCAACAATCCAATTTGGAAATTGATCTGCCACTTTAGAAAAAGCTTCAATTAATAAGTGAGGTCGCTTATGTCCCTTTGCCAAACGACCTATAAATAAGATTTTATGTACATCTTTTGGTTTTGTTAAGTCTACTTGATTATTAAATTGTGGTACTACATTTCCTATAACCACAATTTTATTATTAGGAAGATGTCCTTCTAATACTTTTTTAAATGATGGTAATAGCACTTGATTTACATCAGATTGCTTTACAGCTTCTAAAGACAAAACAGGATAAAAATCAAAATAATCTTCTGGATTACCATGACTCATAGTAATAATAGGTACATTATCCTGTATATTTAAATCAATAATTAGGCTTTTAGAAGTACCTGGCGTGAATGAAACAATAATATCTGGCTGAATACCTTTTATTATCTTTCCCATATAAGGACAAATATATTTATAAAAAAAATCGTTATTTACAGTACGTGCTTTTTGTTTACTAAATAATCGATAAAACTCACGTTTTAATCGTAATGAAAGAGGATATTTGATTCGTTTTCCATCCTGTAGTCGTACGTCATAACACTTTATATCCTCATCTATAGGAAAGAAAAAATCACCACTACGTTCATCAGCATAAATAACTGATACTTGATGTCCTCGTTTGTGCATTTCATTAGCAAAAGCGCTCGTTACTTTTGCTAATCCACCCGTATCTCCAACCATCTTAGTTGTATTTACTAGTAAAATATTCATTATCAATCCCCATTATATATAACTACTCAAAAGGTGCTTACTGACTGTAATAGTTACATTTATTATAGCATATATAGACCTTTAATTACGCATAAACTCATACTTTATTTATTTATTAAAATGTATATAATCACTTGGATTTTAATCCCATAAAAAAACTTCTACTATAAAATAAATTGCATTTAATAGTAGAAGTTTTATACATCCCAATATTCTATTTTAAATACGATTGTAAATTTTCTCGAATTTGTTCTTCGTACTGATCCAATAACTCATATCTCTTTCGATATTGGCTACGTTTTTGTGATTTGATTTCTTCAATCGGTTTTCTATATTCGTCCAATGGAATTGTAAAGAATCGTGGATCTTGTGTAACTGTACCGCCAATGTCTTCCCATAATGGATCGAGTTCAGCTACTTTTGCCTTATGGCCGCGCACCATGTGTGTATTGGCGTAGAAACCTTCGTCAGATACAGCATACATGGATTGAACTTTACAGTATTTAGCGAGTTCCCGAATCAAAAATACGATAAAGTTTTTTGGACGATAGCCAAACATTTTCTTTGTAATATGTTTCGCATTATCGAGGCCATCTTTATACCCTTGGATGGTGCCAATCCACAATGCTGGTTCCCCTTCTAGACCTTTGCCGAGGCGGATATTCGCATGGTATACACCTTGGTCTCCTAGTTGTAACAGAATGGTAAATAAACCTTCCTTACGTTGACCGGTCATAAAGTTAAGGTGTGCGGTCATGTTTAAGTCGGTATCTTCCCATAGTAGAATACCTTGTTTTAATCCTTCTAGTTTTAGTTCATCCGGATTGTATAGCATTTCGATAGTCTCTGGCGTAAATACGTCTTCTAAAGCTGTAAAGTGATTCTTTACCGCATCAATGCGTTCACGTAAAGTAGATTCTTTAAACAAGAAAATACGGCTCATCAACTCATACAGGCCTTCTTGTTTATCTAAAATATGTTGATCTGGTGCGTAGCTTTCAAAAAAAGCCTTGTATTCCATCATCTCTTGTTTGTGGCCTACAGTTCGCAAGAAATGCAAGATTACGCGACGTGTTTCACGCCACGATTTTTTCCCATAAATAGCTCGACCATTAGCCCATTGGTCCTTTATATATTGAAACATACACTCTCCTTAGTTGTTCTATACATTAATAATCGAATCCATCATCCGTTTATGTCCAAAGTCTTCATTGGCTTGTACCAAACCTGCCTCATATATGTCTGGATGTTCAATCATTTTGTTTACGAATTGTTCTAATCCAGCGCGAATCGTATCTACTGATGATATATCTAAGCTTTCACCAACATGGTAATCGCGAAGCACCTCAGGGTTGATTTCAGGCGATACCAAGGCTGGTTTATAAAACCCGATAGCCGTGTAGAGCATAGCGCTCCAGTGATAGCGATAGCGTTCAGCACCATATGGCATCAAGATGGCATCTACATTGAGTAAAGCCTTGTCCCAATCGGGTCCAATGAGGTTCGCATGTAAAAATGAAAGTCCTGGCACGTCCTTATATTCTTCAGCGATGGCATCAAATAGTTCGCCGTCCTCAGGTTTAGCCGTTGCCCCTTGTACCAACAATTCCACGGGACCTGTAAAGGTGGCCGTTTTGAAAGCATCCAATAGAGGGATAATATTTTTTTCCTTCCGGAATTGACCGAAAAAGCCAAGACGAAGTGGCGTATGTGTAGAGAAGGTTGGCATTTCGCCTGTGGATGGCGTAAACACAGGAGGTAAGATAGGACGTACGCGCGGTAGATCACTACGCAGCATATCGTCGCGCAAGGTGATAACATCTAGGTATATATTAGGATATCGATTGGCACGTTCTGCTTGTTTCAAGAATCGTACGTTTTCACCCTTACCAATGCCATGGAAAATAAAATGAACTGGTACCTTTGCGTTTTTTAGAGGCGTATCCAATAGCGCTTTTATATAGCGATACGTAGAGGTTGGAATAATCAATGCATCACAGTTGTGTTCCTCTAATTTTTTAGCAGCCGAAGTAAACCATGCACGACGACGGCGTTCGCGTAATAGAGACAAGAACGGCTTTTTCCATTTCGATGCACCTGCATAGGTCACTACCTCTCCGCCCTCAAGATAGATAACCTCAACGCCATAATCAACCTTAAAGGTAAAGTTCTCCGGTACCATCAATACCGGTTCATGACCTTGGCGTTTTAATTCATTGATGATCATACGGTCAAATTCCACCTCATGACCGGCAGGCATAATGATACTTTCCAAAATGGCTACGCGCATTGTGGTCCTTCCTTTCTCATACTCACACTCGTCTGTATTCAGAAATTATAGTTTTCCATTAGATTTCAATAAATAGTATAGTTTTACATACTTAATCATGGTGTAGAAATAGTGATTCACAGATAGGATAAATCCCATTTTTCCATCTAAAAAACCTCTATCTAAAATGTACACCTTGAAAAAAGCCCAGCTTGGACGGATAAGAATATCCTTTACAAAGGAACAAGATTTTCCATTTTCCTTATATTTCTTAGCTGCTAATGTCGTGTAATTGTTGAATTTATTGAAGTACTGATGCCAATTATCATAGGTATAATGGTACATTTTGCCATGTAATTTAGCCTCAGGATAGGTGCTAGATATGGTTTCGTGTACAAAACCTTCTATATTCGTGCCTTCTTTTGGCATAAATCGCAACACATAATCGGGACGCAACACGCCATGAGTAGCCTTGTTGTGATGAAACACATTGGACCGTTCAATCCAGTATGCTTTTTTCTCATCTTTGGCCAGTACCTCTTGTACTTCTCGTTGCAATTCTAGCGAAATGCGTTCATCCGCATCAAGGAAGAAGATCCATTCAGACCGAGCCTCTTCAACGGCAAAGCGTCGTTGTTGGGACCAATCGCCGTTCATAGCGTGATGTACGACACGAGCCCCCATAGATTCAGCAATCTCTACCGTTTTATCCGTGCTGCCGTCATCGATAAGAAGCACCTCGTCAGCGAATTGTGCAGATGCGATACAGTCTTTCATATGTTGTTCTTCATTTTTAGCCAAAATAATGACCGTTAGTGTTGCCATGTATGTCTCCCCTATTGTACATTAGCATAAAATTTCATCATCCACGCCGATAAGGAGCGCCAATATTCCGCGTCCTGTGCGTGATTGTCGATTGGGCGGATGTATTCGGATGGTTCCGCCGTGTATGTTTGGTATTGTCCGTAGTCGCCGAGCACATCCCCTAACATGTCACTTGTAATCCATTGGTATGGCGTTACATGCACATCTGGTTGTTCATCGAATGCGGATGGCACTGCTGTATAATATTCGAACCCTTTAGGCGCAATGGCCTCTATGATGGTTGGCATAATACTTAGATGCGTGCCGATAGATGCAGGTAATGATGTTTGTGAAAGCTCAGGATGTTGCATGTAAAACACGGTATTGCGAATTTCACGCATCGTGTAATCCCGATGCAAGAAGGATGTATTATTAAACTGACCAAATAGATTGGAATGGTCACCCGTTACGATGAACAAACTATCTGGGAACTTCGCTTTCATAGCGTCAACAAAATCAAAGATAGCCTTATCGCAATATTTGTAGGTTGCTAATCCCTTATTACCATCCTTGCGATTCAAAATATCATCGCCAACGCCAGGCAAATCACGATGGGCATCAAAATCAAGGTACTTATCTTCCAATTTATAGGGACCATGATTAGTCGTAGTATACACAAAATGGAATGTGGGTTCATCCATATTTACAATGCGCTTTGCCGCCTCTTCGAGGAATACGTGATCATATACGCCAAGCCATGTTTGTGGTGCTTTCGGTCCACAGAATTCGGTAGCATTTTCAATGCGGTCAAACCCTTGGGCCTTGCCGTATTTCGTAAAGTTACCACTCGATGAGTTACCACCATACCAATAAATGGTTTTATATCCTAATCGTTTTATCTGCGCTGCTAGAGCCGTAGGCAATGTATTGTTCCAGAACATTTCCTTTTCATTCAATTCCATGCCGCTATCGTAGATACTGCTCATAAGACTTGAAATCGAAGGGCGCGACACATTACCAGCTGGCAAGAAATTAGGTACACGAGCCGTATGTGTATCGGCTGCAAAATGACGTAGTCCAGGGCAGATATTAAAGTTCATATACAACGGATCCATGGACCACTGAGGGATGCTTTCACCAACAATCAAAAAGATATGCTTAGGTTTAGTAATGCGAGCACCAGCCGCCACGCGTTTAAAGGCATATAATGGATTGTCCAATGTTTGCCAATCGCTGCACGGCATGAGATGATTCACATCTTCTACGAGTTCCTCATCCGATTTCATTTGGGTCGCCGTCAACGGCGTTTTACGAACCAATTTGAGAGCCTCTAAATCGTCGATGGTGGCCTTCGCAAAGAAGATATCCTCCTTAACGATTGTTGGCACCACATCCCATTCCGGTTTATTGCGGTGATTCAAGGTACCACCATAGTGAAGCCAGTAGTAAATCACCACATAGAGAGCCAAGAATCCAAAGGCACTCGCGCCGGCTGCGATATTGCTTTCAAAATGAGGATATGGAATGGACGGAATCGCAGACAACAATGTGCTAGCACCATAGCTAATGGCCGCCACAGGAATGAATCCGGCGAGCACCCACCAACCCTTGTCTTGATTGAAGAAAATATCGATAAGGTTTTTCTTATCCGCATGCTTACCATAGTGTAACATGTAGTTGTAGGTGTCATTAAAGTGCTTATAGAACTGCATCTTGCCAGCAAAGGCAGCATAGATAATGCAGCTCAACACCGTATTTAAAACGATGGCTGCTGTCATGTAGTAATCTGGAAAGGCCAAGAACGGCAACGTACCTAGTACAAGTAGAATCAACAGCTGATAGGCATTGATATCCATACCCCACCAAAATCCAAAGGTAAAGCAGGTACGAATGATGTGTCCCTTGCCCTTTAGCGATTCGTACGGATGGTACACTGCGATAAAGATGGCTCTAAAGATGGCACAGAGTATAGGCATCCAGAGGAATAGTTTAATATTTTGTTGGAGGGATAAGAAAAATTGTTCACCCATGATCGTTCCTTTTGTAAGTTTTGTAAGTAAACAAACCCTATATACTCCCTGACAATATGGAATTCATTCCATTAATGATATAAATTAAAATATTCCCTATTGGATAAGGTCCCCATGTTTAATACGCCATGCCGCAAGTTCGCGCATGTCTTTAATTACCTTACCATAGGCTTGAGGTATGTTTGTGCCTTGTTCCATAAGTTTTCCATTTTTATCTAGATAGAGTCTATGGTTAAAGACAAACTCCTCTTGTGTAAATAGACTTGGTACCATCGCTTCATAAGTTTGACCAGGTCGCCCCGCTAGTTCTGCCAAGGTTGGAATGATTTGAATGCTCATGCCAAAAGCGTTTGGAGCGAGCCAGTCTTTATGGATACCGCGACCGTAGAAGATAATCGGAATCGTAGACGCCACATTAGGACTTACTTCACGAGCAAAGGTAAATCGTTCGCTATGGTCCCCAGTGATAACGAAGAGCGCTGATGAATCTGCTTTTTCTTCACTAGCGATAAACTCGCCCATCACATGGTCTGCATACCAAATATGACCCATTTCGTTCAATTGCTTGTCATTTTCTGCAATTGAATCAGGTAAATGGCCTTTTACCTTGTTCACATCATAGCCTTCTTTAGCGACATTAACGCTATATGGAGGATGATTAGATGTGGTCATAATAACATTAAGGATTTTTTCCCCTCTATGTTGATCCATATAAGCGGAAATGGCTTTAAACATATCCTTATCCGCTACACCCCATGCATTGCCTTCTTCGCTTGGCATTTCAGACGCATCATGGAATTCATCAAAGCCTTGAGATAGAACAAAGTTCTTAACATTTTGCCATGTACTAAAGCCGCCGTACCAGAATACTGTTTTGTAGCCTAGCTTTTTCATAACAGAACCAATTCCTAAGCCATACGGTTGTTTGAAACTTTCACCTTCGTAATTAGGATATAGACCTGTGTCAGGCATACCTGTGAGTAAACCATTGATAGCAGGCATCGTGCCTGTACCTTGGGCAAGGGCTAGCTGTGTACTCATCGCTTGAGGGCTAGCAGCATATTTGCGACCTTGTTCAACGAGGTACGCACCAGGTTCGTTGTATTCAGCGAGGAATGGCCACAAACCATAGGATTCACCGAGAACGATGTTAATAGATTGCGGTTGCTCTGCTAAACGTTGAGTTGTAATCGTTCTTGTGAAAGAACCATCAAAATCCTTACCATTAAACTTACCGCCGATAGCACTAATTTTTTCACTCAATTCTTGAGGTGTTAAATTGATGACCTCAAGCTCATCTGCACGCTTTGCGATGCTTTTAACACGATAAAGAGCCTGCACATCATCAAGGATGGTTTCGTTTAATAGATTAGAACTGAGGCGCGCCGCACTTTCCCAGTTGATGGAATTTGTATAGTTAAAAGCACCACCAAATCTAAAGAATAGTCCAAGTACGCCGATAACTACAGTCAATCCAATGCCTGTGATCCATTGCGTTTTCTTCGTCTTAGGATACCACATAGTACAAACTAGTTGAGTATTAGCGTAATCGCTATATTTTTTTGTACCCCACGCCAAGAAACGAACGAGGAACCAGCAAAGGGCTGCACTCAACACAACAGCGCCTACGATGTACATCAACGCATTATATTCATTGATGGCTGTATTAATAATGGCACCGATATCATCGTTTTTACCATTAATAAGCATCGCATTATAAGAGGAATTGAATATTTTGTAGAACGGAATACGGCCTAAGAATAGGAAGGTCAACAGTACAGTCGCTATAGAATATACAACCTGTTTAATGCGTAAAGATGGCCATTTAGGTACAAAGGTATGTACCAATGTGCCTCCTAAAAAGCCTAGTAAACACAAAGAACCAACGGTCTTGAGACTCAATCTAAAGCCTAGCCATAAGGACGTAAGGATATTCTCCATCGTCACAGAAGCTAGTTGTGATTGAAATACTGCAAGAAACACGATTCTAAATGCAGTCAACAAGGCAGAGAAAAAGATAAATACCTTAATATCTGTCTTTATGCCTTCAAATAATCGTTGCCATCGGTTCATCATTAATCCCTACTGTTCTCATATAACGTAACTACTCTATACTACCTAACTGCAATTATGTTGGATATTTCTTACATTTAGGTCCCTTACATCGCTTGCATTTACCGCATCCGCGGTCGATAGTTCCAGCATTTGCCGATTTCTTAGCACTAGTACTCTCCTTGACCCTCTGTTCAGAGGCCTTACTATTCCATACAGAAACTATCGTTTTTGCTTTTTTTCGGATATATCCTTTTCGGACTTTTTATCCTTTTTCTTGTCTTTCTTCTTATCTTTTTTCTTGAAAGTATCGCCTAAAAAGACGGTTTTTAACTTGTCATTTAAGACCTTAAGCTTCTTTTCAGCCTTGTCTTTCTTTTTCTTTAACTTATCTTCGGATTTGGAATGTTTGTCTTCCTTAGACTTTTTATGTTTTTTGTCCTTTTTATCTTCCTTAGACTTTTTATCATCTTTGGACTTTTTATCCTCTTTGGATGTCTTGTCACCCTTAGATTTCTTATCTTCTCTAGATTTCTTTTCGTCCTTGGATTTCTTTACGTCAGAGCCATTGATACGCGCCCATTCATCATCTACGCGTTTCAATTGCTTTTTAAGAAGCTTTTCCATCTTCTTATTAACTTTATCTGAATCCAAGCCAGCTTTGCCGAATAACAAAGCATTTACCGCTGTATATGGATCAATAGCGGATAAATCATCTTCGTCCTCATCCATATCATCATCGAATTCATCATTTGAGGATTTATGTTTATTGTCTTCATCCAAGTGATGAACTTCTAAACCTTCAACGCCATCTAATGGATTGACATCCATATGCTCCACAAGTGCTTCATCAAGGTCAGACATCTCATGTTTGGAGCTTTCACCAGAACCTGTAAAAAGACCACCCATAGAATGTAATTCATTCAATTTAATATGGTTCATGCCCACTGTAGAATCATGCTGTGCAGGAATATCGGATAATTGGACCTGCTCCATAGCGTACACATCGTTATTATGACTAGCACCCTTACCAAGATACGATTTATCAGCAATGATGATATCCTCTTGATCGTCGCCTAACACATTGCCAAATAAATCCTCTTCAAGAGAATCATAGGTATGCAACATGGACATCCGTTTTTGAACCTCTTCAATTTGATTCCATAAATCAACGAGAGAGGATGTATAGTATACGCGTTCCTTAACCTCTAAATAAGCTTGGTAAACGATAGCCAATTCTGACTCATTGAGTCCCTCTTCGGCACCGATTTCTTCTATCATTTGTTGGATCTGTTGATCTCGATCATAACGTTTAATTAAGGCCTTGCGAATACGTTCAATCAATGCTGTATCGATGATTTCCACGGGTACCTCCAGTCTTCAATACACTCAGCCCTATCCACTAACTTAGTGCATACGAATCAATGTATAGAACCATAAAAAATAATTTGATTTTATAATCTCTAATATATTATTATATCAGAATTTATCTGCTTTTTCCTTAATAATCTAGGTGAAAGTTCCTTAAAAATAGAATAAAACCTCAATTTGAATGATATCCTAGTCGTACAAATTTAGAACCACTAAAACAAGCCTTCAACATTGAGGTTTCTTACATGCTTTTTACATACTAAAATAAATGAAATTAAAACATTAAAATAATCTGACAGAATATACTAAAACAAGTTAACGGAATACACTAAAATTCGTTCTTTTATATCACGCTCTTCAAAGAGATCACTACAATCAATGGGTTCTTCCTGTTCTAAACGGACATGATTATTCAAGAAGTTTTCTACCTCTTCGTTGACGTAGTAGAAAAATAGTTTAATCTCCCGCGGATGATGATACAGGGAATCAAAGATATTTCCTAGAACACGCTTAATCGTATGGAGCGCAAAGGGATTAAAGAAGAAACAACGATCTGCTTGGTCGGGTAATTCATAGAGCGCCGCATCACCATGCACAAAGCTCACACGGTTGCGAGCAGCTGGGCTTTCACCATTGATAAGAGCCCTTTCATAGAGTCGTTCATCGTATTCAATACCAATGGAGTGACAACCCGTTTGGTACGCCATAAAAATGCTAACACGGCCCTTGCCACTGCCATAATCGATGAGCGTATTTTTCTTGCGAATATGACCGCTATTTGCCAAGCGCTCTAGCACACAATAATCCGTCGGCTCGTAAGGATGATGCTCCGTATCAGACCGACTATCATCGCGGCCTGCTGTTTTTATTTGTAAAACCTGTTCCCATTCCTGTTCACTTGTCATATATCTAATCCCATCATGAGTTACCAATTGTATGACCTATTTCAATACTAAAGTTGATATATATACTATACCCTTATTAGAGTCATATTTACAAATTAAAGGCAGTCATATATTATATTAATTAAGGAAATCAATAGTTCTAACATTTTAATGAATCCAAACAGAAAATAGGGTTGCCGCCTTGCTTTTCTGTGCTAGTTACTGGCGAAAGTATCTATCTAGCCACTTGCAGATGTAGTGACACAACAAAAGCACCTATAATAGGTGCTTTTGTTGTATTTAAACACGTATCGATGCCAATATGGTATACTAAAGAGTAATATTTTAATATTCTCATGTGCAGAATTATATAAAAAGGAGTATCTATTTACATGGACAGTGATCTGACCTTAGATTTTATAATTATCGTCGTATTAATCATAGCAAACGGCTTATTTTCTATGACGGAATTGGCCATCGTCAATGCTAAAAAACGTAAACTCGAAGAAATGGCAGAGGCAGGCAATGAGCGTGCTAAAAAAGCCTTTGAATTAGCAGAGAATCCAAATAATATGTTTTCTACTATTCAAATTGGTATTACTCTCGTTGGTATTTTAACTGGTTTATATTCTGGTGCGACCTTCTCTGGTCCATTAGAAGAGATTTTAGTAGCTAATATTCCAAGTATTGAGCCCTATGCAGCATCCATTAGCTCCTTACTCATCGTTGCTATCATCACCTATTTATCCCTCGTTATTGGCGAACTCGTGCCAAAACGATTGGCTTTAAATAGTCCTGAAAGCATCGCCGTAGTAGTAGCAAAACCGATTTATTGGTTGTCTGTAGCATTGAAACCTATCGTTAGCTTCCTCGGCGTTTCCACAGAATTCCTCTTAAAATTACTAGGCGTGACTGTGAAAGAAGAGGCTCCTGTTACAGAGTCTGAAATTAACAAGATGCTCACCGAAGGCGTTGCCATGGGTGCGTATGAAGAAGAGGAACCTATCCTCGTGGAAAATATCTTCCACCTAGCAGATATGAACGCTGGTGACATCATGACACCTCGTACACAGCTTAAATGGATCGACCTTAATGGCACAGAGGACGAAATTATGGAAGTCCTCAAAAATGCCAACCATTACCGCATCCCTGTAGGTACCGATTCCTTAGATGAATTAAAAGGTCTCATTACCGTATCTGACGTATTAGTTCAAATTATGCAACGTCCTAGCGAACGCTCTATTCATGATATTATTGAATCTTGTTTGAAAGAACCATTACTCATTCCAGAATCCATTACACTCATGAAATTGTTGAATGTACTCCGTACAGAAGGCGTCCATGAAACGATCGTTCTCGACGAGTATGGCGGTTTTAGCGGTCTTGTAACATTACATGATATTATGGAAGAAATCGTAGGTCTCATGCCTTCCGGTGAAGAAGAAATCAAGGAAGAAGAAAATAAAATCATCGAACGTGAAGACGGTTCCTGGCTTGTAGATGGCCTTCTTGACGTAGACGAATTCAAAGAATTCTTCCATATCGATGAAGAATTACCAGGCGAAGAAAAAGACTTGTACAAAACAATGGGCGGTCTCTTAAACGTTCTCTTTGGTCGCATTCCAAAAGAATTAGACAAAGCTAAATGGAATGGCTATACCTTTGAAGTGGTAGATATGGATAATACTCGTATCGATAAAATTCTTGTAACCTATGAAGAACCTATTGTAGTACAAGAAACAGAAGAAAAAGAATAATACCTACTAGCTCATAGACTTATGAGCATTGTAAATTTATAAAGAGTGAGTTCTCCAGTGGAGGACTCACTTTTTTGTATACCCCCTAGCCGTTTACATATAAATATAGTATTATTAAATTGTATAAAATATATAATTAAATCTAATAGAGCTATTATCTAACATAACTCTAATGGCTAAATTAGAGTTACTTTCATAAAATATATCGTCCTATGATTACTCATGTGTAGTTCTGTGTCATAGGGCTTATGTGTGGTATAAAGGAGAGATTCTATGAATCAAAAAGTCATAGCAACCATAGGAGCCCTTTTAATAGGAACTGCTATAATCAGTGGTTGCGGATCTGAAAAGCAATCTGAGGATACGAGCCTCAAGGTGCGCACCATCACCATCGGTGAAGAATCTGGTACTACTAGTGCTGGCTATGCAGGCACTATCCATAATAAAACGGAAACAAACTTAGCCTTTCAAATTGGGGGTCGCGTCATCAACAAATTTATCAATGTCGGTGATGTGGTGCAAGCAGGCCAAGTAATTGCTCAAATTAATGGTTCAGATACATCAGCTCAAGTACAAAATGCTGAGGGTGCTGTGAAAGCTGCTCAATCGGCCTATGAATTAGCAGAAACTAATGCTAAACGATATCGCGAGCTCTACGCGCAACAAGCGATTAGTAAGTTGCAATTAGACCAAGCAGAAAACCAATTGAATGCCACATCTGCTCAATTACAACAAGCACAGGCTAGCTTCAATTTGAGTAGCAATCAAAATAGCTATACTAATTTGACTGCCCCTGATACAGGTATTATTACAGCTTTCAATATTGAAGCAGGCCAAGTCGTAGCTGCTGGTCAAAACGTTGGCACCTTAGCAGCTGGTCGCGACCCAGAAGCAGTCATTGCCCTTCCTGAGCAAGAATTGACCAAGGTTCATGTGGGAAGCCCTGCCACTATTACATTCTGGGCTCTACCTGATGTAACCGTGCAAGGCGTGGTCCGTGAAATTTCACCAGTTCCTGACCCTGTAGCGAGAACGTATACCGTAAAAATTACCTTACAAAATCCTCCAAAAGAGGTACAGCTAGGCATGACGATTAATGCTAATCTATCTACTACAGATAGCACCAATATTTCCATTCCGTTAACGGCTCTTGTAAAAGACTCTAATGGCAATAATGCAGTGTATATCATTCGAGACAAAAAAGCTCATCTCGTGCCAATTAAGACAGGTGAATTTGGTAAGAACTCCGTCATCGTCACATCTGGTTTAGCTAAGGGTGACATTGTCATCACCGCAGGTACCCAACAATTACAAGAAGGGACGGCGGTGAGTCAATGAAACAATTTAACTTAGCCGAATGGGCCCTCAAACATAAGTCCATTATCTACTACTTCATGGCTGTGCTCCTCACCTTTGGTATCTTCTCATACAACCATATGGGACGTATGGAAGACCCAGACTTTACGATGCGCACTATGGTTGTGGGCGTTGCTTGGCCGGGGGCTTCCCCTCAAGAAATGTCGGATCAGGTAACGGACAAATTAGAAGAAAAACTGCGCGACCTACCTGGCGTCGATTATACAAAATCTTTCACAGATGGCAGCAAATCAGTTATTTATATTAATCTGAAAGAAAATCTACCATCTGATAAAATACGTCCCGCTTGGGAAGAAGCGCGGAACATGATCAACGACGAATGGAAGTCATTACCACAAGGCGTTCAAGGACCGACTATCAACGACAGATTCGATGATGTATACGGCATTATCTACGCTATTAGCGGCGATGAATTCTCGTATGAAGAAAAGCGACAACAAGCAGAAGACTTAAAACGTCAGCTTTTATCTGTTCCAAATGTTAAGAAAATCAGCCTCATTGGGGTTCAACAACAAACCCTTAATGTAACGATTAATAAGGATAAACTAGCATCCTATAAAATCAGTACACAACAGCTATTAACGGCTATTAAACAGCAAAGTATGATGGTTCCAGCTGGTATGATTACGACGGATACGAATAATGTATATCTACGCGTGAACGGTCTATTCGATAGTCCGCAAGCCGTACAAGATATGCCAATTCGTATCAATAATCAAACCTTGCGCCTTGGCGACATGGCTGATGTAACCATGACCTACCAAGACCCTAGTGATCCTCAATTCTACTATGAAGGCAAGCCGGCTATCGGTATTGCCATCTCCATGGATGCAGGTGGCAATAATATAGAATTTGGTGAAGCTATCGATAAAAAGCTAGCAGAATTGAAGAAAACCATCCCTGCAGGCCTTGAACTCGATCAAGTATCTAACCAGCCACATATTGTTAAAGAATCCATTGGGGACTTCTCACAATCCTTATTTGAAGCCATCTCCATCGTATTGCTCGTAAGCTTTGCATCCCTTGGCTTGCGTACAGGTGTGGTCGTAGCCCTCACTATTCCAGTCGTCGTATCTACTACATTTATTTTGATGTATGAAAGCGGCATTTATCTGCACAAAGTTAGTCTAGGTGCGTTAATACTAGCTCTAGGCCTCCTCGTAGATGATGCCATCATCGTTGTAGAAATGATGAGCGTTAAGCTCGAAGAAGGTTGGGGACACTTTAGATCTGCAACCTTTGCTTATCAATCGACAGCGTTCCCTATGCTATCAGGTACTCTCATTACCTGTGCAGGCTTCTTGCCATTAGCACTCGCAGAAGGCATGGTAGCAGAGTTTACAAAATCTCTATCCATCGTTGTATTTATGGCGCTCATCCTATCTTGGTTCGCCTCTGTTCTCGTCAGCCCTGTTCTCGGTTATAAAATCATCGAAAATAAGGCTCCAAAACCTGAAGCAGAATGGAACAAACGAGACCGTATCATGCACAAGCTCAGTGTTACATTCTATGATAAATTTGAAAAACTATTACATTGGGCTTTAGGCCATCATAAGGTTGTATTACTCATCACCTTAGGTGCCTTTGTGTTATCCCTACTTTCACTACCATTGATCAAACAGGAATTTTTCCCATCATCAACACGTAATGAAATCATAGTATCCATGCAATTTCCTCAAAGTTCGTCCATCGAATATACTGCAAATCAAGCGAAGATCATCGACGAACATTTACAAGGTAACGAACATATTTCAACCTTTACATCTTACATCGGACAAGGTTCTCCTCGTTTCGTCCTCACCTTGGAACCGGAATTGCAACGAAACAATTTCTTGCAGTACGTTATCGTTACTAAATCCTTAGAGGATCGAGATAAATTATATGCAGAATTGACGCCATACTTAAATGAAGAATTCCCATCTGCCCTTGTAAATACTCAATTTGTACAAATTGGCCCACCATCTAAATATCCAGTGATGCTCCGCGTTTCTGGACCTGATCAAAAGGTAGTAAAAGAAATTGCCAACAAGGTAAAAGACAAGATGCAAGGCGACAAGGATTTACATAACATAGCCTTTGACTGGCCAGATACGGAACCAGTAGCCAATATTCATATCGATCCTAATAAGGCTCGTTTACTTGGTATCGATAGCTATGCCGTGTCCTTACACTTGCAAAGTTTATTATCCGGTACAAAATCTGGTGAATACTACGAAGGTAACCAAACAATTCCTGTTACATTCCGTTTAGGAGATAATGAACAGCACAACTTAAGTGCTCTATCCTCCTTACCAATTCAAACAGGCAATGGTTCCTACGTACCGCTTAGCCAAATTGCAACCATCACCATGACTCAAGAGGATGGTATCATCTGGCATCGCAACATGATGCCAACCATCAGCATTCACGCTAATGTAAATGCTGGCGTCTTAGGCAATGCGAAAACTAAAGAAGTGTATAAATCCTTACAAGACATTCGTGATTCCTTGCCTACAGGATATACCATTGAACTTGATGGAGCCGCAGAAAAGAGCGTAACAGCTGTACAAAATCTGTTAACACCAATGCCGATTATGCTCTTTGTGATCATGACAATCCTCATGTTCCAATTAAAGCGTATCGCCCTCATGTTTATGGCCTTGCTCACAGCACCTCTCGGATTAATCGGCGTCGTATTGGCTCTGAATATTACGAGAACGCCATTGGGCTTTATGGCTATTCTAGGTATCATCGCCCTTTCGGGTATGATCATTCGTAACTCCATTATCTTGTTAGACCAAATCGAAATCCACAAGGCAGAAGGACAAAAACCACGTGAAGCGATTATTAACTCCGCTACACTTCGTTTCCGCCCTATCATGCTCACCGCTATCGCAGCGATTTTAGGCATGATTCCTCTCATGGGATCTGTATTCTGGAGCCCACTTGCTATCGCCTTTAGTGGTGGCCTACTAGTGGCAACTGTTCTAACACTCATCGTACTACCAGTCATGTATGCAACATGGTATAAGATAAAATAAAAAATTCCCCCTAATATAGTTTTAACACTATTATTAGGGGGATTTTTATTACCTATTAAACTACAACGGCTGTACCATTGCATGTAACCATGAGCATACCATTTTCTGCACCTACTGTGCTGTATTGGAAGGATACGCCGATAACAGCATTAGCACCCATTTTAGAAGCCCGTTGAGACATTTCATCAAGGGCTGCTTGGCGTGCATTCATTAAGGAGTTTTCATAGCTGCCACTACGGCCACCAACGATGTCGCGAATACCAGACATGAAATCTTTCACAAAGTTACGGCCTTCTACGACTTCACCAAATACGATACCCTTGTACTCTTGTACAGGTTTATTTTCAATATGCATAGTTGTGGTAATAATCATAATTGTATCCTCTCTAATTGACTACAATATATTTTGATTAATTATAGCAAGGCTTTCACCGAAATACAATCACATATTATATAAAAAAGACCTGTTCACTATTTCATAATGAACAGGTCTAATTATGTTATTATTTATCGAAATCGCGGTCTAGGTTAACCTCTTTCAATGGAACAAGTTTTGTTTTCTTGATGTATTTGTAACCTAAGTACACTGCGAAGAAGATTGGCAAGCCGATGTACGCAACGGATACGCCATACCAGTCGATTGTATCGCCTGTGAAAGCGGAGTAGTTTTGGCCAGCAATGATGATGACACAAAGAATGAACGCCAAGATTGGACCAATTGGAAACAACCACGCTTTGTAAGGTAATTCACTAAGATCTCTACCTTGTGCAATGAAGGCACGGCGGAAACGATAGTGAGAAACAGCGATACCAACCCATGCGATGAAGCCGCAAAGACCGGAGATATTAACAATCCAAGTGTATGCAGTACCTTCGCCGATGAAGCTTGTAAGGAACGCAAATAAACCGATTGCTGTTGTTAAGATTAACGCTGGCACTGGAACGCCACGGCTATTAAGCTTAGCGAAAATTTTTGGTGCTTGACCTTCTTTAGCGAGTGCGTAGAGCATACGCGTAGAAGAATATAGACCAGAGTTACCAGCACTGAGTACTGCCGTTAAGATGATAGCATTGATGAAGCTAGCAGCAAAGGCAAAACCAAAGCGGTCAAATACGAGTGTGAATGGAGAAATAGATACATTCTCTACACTAGAATTCAATAGATTTGGATCAGTGTACGGAATTAAGAAACCGATAACTGTGAAAGCACCGATATAGAACAATAAGATACGCCAGAAGATTGTATTAATTGCTTTTGGCACATTCTTTTCAGGGTCTTCTGCTTCACCAGCAGCAACGCCGATAAGCTCAGTACCTTGGAAGGAGAAACCAGCTACCATGAAGATAGCGAGAATTGATTCCCAACCACCTACGAATGGCGCTTCCCCTACTGTCCAGTTCGCAAATCCTGGAGATGTGCCACCAATGCCAAAGATTAGCATGAAGCCACAGAACAGGAATACGAATACAGTAATAACCTTGATGCTAGAGAATACATATTCACTTTCACCAAAGGAACGAGTAGACAAATAATTCAAGCCGAATAAAACGAGCAAGAACAGAGCAGACCATACGATGGCAGGCACATCAGGGAACCAGTATTTCATGATAAGAGCCCCTGCCAATACTTCAGCAGCCAATGTAATAGCCCAGTTAAACCAATAGTTCCAACCTAAGGCAAAACCAAAGGCAGGGTCTACATAGCGTTTTGCATAGGTCCCGAAGGAACCAGGAATCGGCAAGTATGTAGCCATTTCCCCAAGAGATGTCATGAGGAAGTACACCATGATACCGATTAGGCCATAAGCTACAAGCGCACCACCAGGGCCCGCTGTACTTACCACTTCACCACCGGCAACGAATAAGCCAGTACCGATAGCGCCACCTAAAGCGATCATATTCATATGACGCGCTTTTAAGGAACGTTTTAAATGTTGATCTTTATTAGAGGTAAACTCTACATTATTATTTTGATTTTCAGCCATGGGTCACCTCTTATAAATCTAGATTACGCACGTATTTTGCGTTATCTTCAATAAATTTACGACGAGGTTCTACCTTATCGCCCATGAGAACTGTAAAGATTTTGTCAGCTTCAATGGAATCCTCTAAGCTAACTTGTAAAATCGTACGATTTTCAGGGTTCATAGTAGTTTCCCATAATTGCTCAGGATTCATTTCACCTAAACCTTTGTAACGTTGGATAGTGATACCATCACGACCTACTTCATCAAGCTTAGCAGTAAGCTCTGCATCAGAGTATACATACCAGTGGGATTTACCCTTCTTGATTTGGTACAACGGTGGTTGAGCAATATAGATATGACCTTCCTCTACCAATGGTTTCATATAGCGGTAGAAGAATGTTAATAACAAGGTACGGATATGAGCGCCGTCAACGTCCGCATCTGTCATGATGATAATCTTGTTGTAACGGGATTTTGTAATATCGAATTCTTCACCAATGCCAGTACCGAAAGCGGTAATCATGGAACGAATTTCGTTATTCGCTAAAATCTTATCAAGGCGCGCTTTTTCTACGTTAAGGATCTTACCACGCAATGGCAAAATCGCTTGGTAACGACGGTCGCGACCTTGTTTTGCAGAACCGCCCGCAGAGTCACCTTCGACTAGATAAATTTCAGTCATAGATGTATCTTTTTCGGAGCAATCTGCCAATTTACCAGGAAGGCTAGATACTTCCAACGCATTTTTACGGCGAGTTAAGTCACGGGCTTTACGAGCTGCCTCACGAGCACGGCTTGCCATTGTTGCTTTTTCGATGATTTTCTTCGCATCTTGAGGATGTTCTTCGAAGAATGTTCTAAGACCTTCAGATACGATAACATCTGTAATACCTTTAACTTCGCTATTGCCAAGTTTAGTTTTTGTTTGGCCTTCAAATTGAGGTTCCAATACTTTTACAGATACAACAGCTGTCAAACCTTCACGTACGTCTTCACCGGAAAGGTTGGACTCATTTTCCTTGATCAAGCCAGATTTACGGCCATAATCATTGAGGGTACGAGTCAAAGCAGCACGGAAACCAGAAAGGTGAGTACCACCGTCAACAGTGTTGATGTTATTTACGAAGGACAACAAGTTTTCACTGTAGCTATCGTTATATTGCAACGCTACGTCTACTACTACGTCGTCTTTTGTATTTTCGATATCGATAACAGTAGGATTTACTACTTCTTTATTTTCGTTTAAGAAGGCAATGAAAGAACTTAAACCACCTTCGTAGTGGAAGCTTTCAACACGAGGTTCCTCTTGGCGCAAATCGCTCAATGTAATGCGAAGACCTTTATTAAGGAATGCCAATTCTTGTAAACGAATTTTCAATGTATCAAAGTTGAATACTGTAGTTTCAAAGATTTCAGCATCTGGCTTGAAGATAACTGTAGTACCAGTACCTTCTGCTTTGCCGATTTCATGTAACTCGGAAGTCTTATGACCACGAGCGAATGTAATCTCTTGAATAATACCATTTTGAGCTACTTGAACCTTAGTCCATTCACTCAATGCATTTACTACGGAAATACCTACGCCGTGAAGGCCACCAGAAACCTTGTAGCCGCCACCGCCAAATTTACCGCCAGCATGCAATTTTGTTAATACTAACTCTACCGCAGACATACCGGATTCATGCATCCCTGTAGGGATACCACGACCATCATCGACAACAGTAATGCTGTTATCTTTATTAATGGATACTTCGATATGTGTAGCATAACCTGCGAGCGCTTCGTCAACAGAGTTATCTACTACTTCATAAACGAGGTGATGTAAACCGCGAATGGACGTACTACCAATGTACATACCAGGGCGTTTACGTACCGCGTCAAGACCCTCGAGAACCTGTATATTCTGAGCGCCATAATTTTCTTCAGGCATGAAACAAACTCCTCCTAACAATCTATCACACTGTACTGGATTGAAATTTGGTACAACACATGTACAGAATAAATCTTATCTCTTTATTATACTATAAAACTCATCAATTCGTCTCATTAAAGTCTTAATACTAATACCAGATCCATAAACGCAATCATCAGTGACCACATAGGTCTTGATCTGCTCCTCTGGTACCATGGCGATATACTCTAAACTTTCATAGTGATGAATAGGACTTTTATGGGATTTTCCGCCCTTGGCATGCACCATGGTAATGATGGATTCGATAGGCACAGAAACGGTATCCCCAATATGAACGTACATAGGAATGCCCCCTCTACTTTTCTAATGTCCCATTTAATGAATCAATTTTGCGCTGTTCTTCTTCAGCAAGGAACTTAGAACGATATTTATTGCACAAATTAATAACGTGCTGATCCGTTAGCTCATCAGGCTTCTTGTGAGTGATGAGCATAGCCACCATATACATATGACGGCGATTGATAGATCCTTTATAAATTTTATCTAAGTAAAAGTATATAGATTCCCGCATGGCTTCTGCAAAATCTGGGAAGGTACATTGTATAAACTGCTGACAGTCGCTGTATTTAAAATATGGATACTTTCTAATAACAGACTTAATTTCTTTAATATGAGCGCGATGCAATTCATATTCACAGGTCGGACAGATTTCTTTTTTAGATTCCATATGCATGCCGCATCGCTTACAACGATGATACCCATGCTGCTCTAAATAGATTTCACGCTTTCGAGCCGTAATTTGTACTTTTCTGAAAGCAGCTCGTAATTCTTCGTTATCTGTTTTCTCTAATGATTTATCGATGGCTTCTACATCTTCTTTTGAAAGTACGATATCTGCGAAATTAATACGCTTCGTAATAATTTGCTCATCAGGTAGTGAAATAGATGTATCAGTATTTGCTTTCACATAGCTCTGACGTTTCATAATAAAGCGAATATCTTTGATGACCTCTTGATGGTAATACTTGTTTATGGCCTCGATGATACGCCGTTTTTGCATCTGTAATTCTTGCATCCACATGGAATTATCTGCACTGATAACCATATCTGGAGGCTTGATAGATACAATTTTCGTATGGTCCGCAATGACATCGCCCACTACATCACGCCACTTGTGAACGAGGGTATTTAATTTATATTGTTCTAGTAAATTCAGTTTTGATAAGGCCTTTGGTAAACAAAGATCAAGGCTGTCCATACTGAACCTTTCCCCCTTCACAAGAAATAAATTGAACAGATTTCAAATCTTTAAAATCGTGAATATCTGTAGTAGTAATAAATGTTTGAATACGTTTGTGAATAAACTGCAATAAATTCGCTCGTCTCGACTCATCAAGTTCGCTCAATACATCATCCAATAACAGAACTGGATATTCCCCAACCTCGGACTTGATAAACTCAAGCTCGCTCAACTTTAAGGACAATACAGCAGTTCGTTGCTGTCCTTGGGATCCAAATTTCTTTAAATCCATCGCATCAGAGAAGAATCGTAAATCATCGCGGTGAGGACCTACGCTAGTAGTCATCCGATGACGATCCTGTGGCAATGCTGCTTTAATGCGCTCGTAAAAGCCTTCCTTTGTATATTCTAATGAACCATTGTCCATATAAGGCTGTTCATAACCGATGGTCAAATTCTCAAGACCACCCGTCAATTTACGATTCATCAAATCGATGAGAAGGTTAATTTTCTTTAAGCTCTCTAACCGTTTCTTTACGATAAAGCTCGCCATATCTGCTAATTGCAAATCCCATTCTTCAAGAGGAATGTTTTGCTTCCCTCTATATTCTTTAAGAATCGCATTGCGCTGCTGTAATAACCGATTATACTGCATCAACTGATGATAGTACGTAGCGCTCGTCTGAGAAATTTCCATATCGAGGAAACGTCTACGTCCAGACGGTGTTCCCTTGATAAGTTGTAAATCTTCAGGACAGAATATAACTGTATTTAATGTACCAATCAGTTCTTTTTGAGATATTTTAGTATCGTTTAAGCGAATATCCTTAGGACCTTGGCGAAATAACTTAATATTTACTTTTTGTGGCGTATCCTTTTTCTCGAACTTGACTATAATGCCAGCTTCCTCAGCATTGAACATGAGCATATCTGAAGTATCGTTGGTCCGATGGCTTTTACCAATGGTACCAACATAGATAGATTCGAGGATATTCGTCTTACCAGCCCCATTAGTGCCATGCAAAACGATAATCTCCGGATTAAATTGAATCGTTACATCCTTGTAATTACGAAACTGGAATAATTGCAGTGAGTCAATTCTCACCGATTAAGCCTCCTCTTGAGTAATTACGAGATCTACATCGAGACCTTCGCAAGAAATCACATCGCCAACGCGGCATTTCTTGCGTTTCTCTGTGACAACTTGACCATTCAAAGTAAGAATACCTTCATCGATAAAGGATTTAATTTGACCACCTGTTTCGATGATGCCTTCTAACTTCAACAACTGATCAATTTGAATGTACTCCGTATGAATGGGTACCTGCTGTTGCTCTTTCATAACGTCCTCCTATAGTGGACAATTTATAACTATATGGGAATTAGATAACGATGACTTTTAATCATCATTACCTAATAAAAATATGTATATTAATTCAGTAAGATATACAGAATTCTGATATTTTTATCAGTTATGCATTCGTACGAACTGGTGTTACTACGTATGTATAGTTCGGATTATTGTCTTGGCGAATGACAACTGGACCATTTTGTTTTAAGAACAAGTGGATGTTGTCGCCTGTGCTGTGGCGCAAGATGTCAGAGATATAACGACCATTGAAGGAGATTGTGAAAGGTGTGCCTTTAAATTCAACAGCTACATCTTCTTTTGCCATGCCGATTTCAGTGTTTTGAGTAGACAATGTTACATTACTTTCAGACCAATCATAACGAATTACGTTATAGCTGATATCTTTAGCCAACAAGGATACGCGGTCAACGGCACCAGCGAATTCGCGGCGGTCGATAACAGCGCTAGAGTCGAATTGGGAAGGAATTACTTTTTCATATTCAGGATATGTGCCTTCAATTAAACGAGAAATAATGTAAATAGATTCAAAGTTGAACACGATTTGTGTGCGGTTCCAAATGATGTTGATCATGGCTGGATTATCTGTTGGTAACAAACGAGATACTTCAGCTAAAGTTTTTGTAGGAATGATAGCGCGCATTGGCGTAGTTGCTGGTTCATCGATGGTAATTTTCTTAACAGCCATGCGGTGTGTATCAGTAGCAACCATTGTTACTTCGTTTTCTTTGATTTCAAGAAGAGCACCAGTAAATACAGGACGATCTTCGTCTGTAGCAGCTGCGTAATTTGTTAAATCGATGAGTTCTTTCATTGCAAAGCTATCGATGTTTACATGATCTTGGTCGTGAATTTGTTCTACCAAGGAGAAATCATCTGGATGCAATGTTACTAAGTTGAATTCGGAAGAACCAGATGTGATTGTTAAAGAATTACCGTCCTCTGGTTTGTAAAGTTCGATGGTATCGCCTGGTAATTTACGAATTAATTCTTGGAAATAGCGGGAACCTACAACTAATGTGCCAGGTTCTTTGATATCGCCATCGATTGTTAAACGAATACCGAGTTCAAAGTCGTTACCTTGTAATTCTACTTGACCATTTTTTGTTGTCATGTAGATAGCGCCTGGTAAGTTGGAGCTTGTTTTATTTTGAGATACCTTTTGCAATACATTGATTGCTTTTTGGAGATTTGCTTTTGGGAATGTAATATGCATATGTTACTCCTTTATAATTTGTCTGTTTGTTATTAGTATTATTAGATTTGTAGATTGCTTTACATTATATATATATTGTTTGTATGTACTATTTCCATATAATGTAGAAGCACTGATAACTAATTCTCTTGTTTGTAATATTCTATGTTTGCTACCGTAGATGCTCTATAGATATTCTGCGATAGATCTGTTTCTACTGGTTTTTTGATTGTTTGTTAGTTTTAGTAGTAGTAATAGTAGGGGCCTGTTTATATGTGTAAAAGTGAATTGGCGCTACTAACTGTGCGATTTCTCGGTTGTGTATAACTATGTTGGTAGTTTGTAACCACTTATCCACATACTCACAGCGGAGTACAGTTTTTAGGATATCCACAAAGTTACGCACAATATATCCACAGAGTTATCCACAGGTTGTTAATTTCTGTTTAATTTCAGAAATCATGTTCTTAGTTTCTTTGTTTCGTTCAATTTCCTTCGTGATTTTATCGTACGCATGGAGAATTGTCGTATGGTCACGAGAGAAGGCTGCTGCGATTTGCGGATAACTTTCATTGATCATATCGCGGCATAGATACATGGCCACTTGGCGTGGGAATGCGAACTGTGCCTTACGCTTCTTGCCGAGCAAGTCTTGCTTTTTAATACTGAAATAAGAACTTACAAAATTCTGGATACTTTCAATAGTGACCATGTTCACCTCTTCGGTGTGAACGAGGCCAGCCAAGGCTTGTTTAGTGTATTCTAGATCGATAGATTCAAGACGTTGATCGATGGATGCGGTACCGATTAATTTTGTGAAAGCCCCTTGCAACACGCGGACATTTTCGCTAAATTGTAATGCCACATAGTTGATGGAGTCGTTATCGATGCGGATAACGCGATTTTTCTTATATTCTCGTTCCAGCAAAGATCTAAAGATGGCAATGCGTGTTTCTAAATCTGGATTTTCCATGGTAGCAATATAGCCAGCTTGGAAACGAGAACGAAGACGGTCTTCGAATTGCTCCATATCGTTTGGCATCGTATCAGAAGTAAGTACGATTTGCTTATTGTTATTTAATAACTCATTGAACGTATTAAATAGCTCAGTTTTCGTACTTTCACGACTTTCAAGGAACTGAATATCATCAATCATGAGTACGTCGATATTTCGGAACGTGTTACGGAATAATTTACCTTGGTTACGCTGCAATGTTTCGACGAAAATGTTCATAAAGTTTTCGCTCGTAATGGACATAACCTTCATGTGTGGATGATTTTCCTTGATGGCATTGCCAATGGCGTGCATCAAATGCGTTTTACCGAGGCCTGAAGGACCATAGATAAAGAGCGGATTATAGTCGCCACCAGGATATTCAGCTACATTTTGAGCCGCTCCAAATGGAATGCGGTTCGCGTTGCCTGTTACGTAATTGTCAAAGCGGTACGCTGGATTTAGGTTAGATAAGGATAAATCTACAGGTACATTATCAGACTGTAATGTAGGTGTTGTAGTTTCAACTGTTTTACTAGGCGCTACCATTGGCTCATCTGGAATTTCCACAGGCGCTGGTGCGCGATCGATGTAAACCGGCTCTTGATAGATTGGTTTATAGAATTCTTCTTGATGCGTTTTCTCCTCTACCACTGGAGGTAATGGCATGGGCGGAGCCACTACAGGTGCATCATCGATGAGACTTTCATCAACAAAGGTAGTATCTACACTCTCTTGATTGAAATCGAATAACACCATATCCCGATGGGAACCGATAACCGTAGTAATAGCATCCTGTAAAGCCTTGCTAATCTGTGGTTGCTGATCGATTAAGTTTTTAACAAATGTTTGCATGACCCCAATATGGATCGAATGACTGTCGAGAGACATGGGAATCAACGATGACGTGACGCGCAAGTACAACGCGTCAGGCAAATGTTGCATGTTCTTTTTCGCCTCTTGCAATATATGTTCCCATATATTATTCAAATCAAATGACTGCATGACGTGCCTCTTGTGTATAACTATTGCGATAAATGTGTATAACTTTAGGAATAATGTGTATAACTATTGTGAAAGCTGTGGAAAAACCTGTTATTCCTGTGAATAACCTGTGCACAACCTGTGAATAAGTGAAAATAAAATTCTCTTCCAACCAGATAATAACTGACTTTATAGATTACACAGGTTAAAAGAGAAAAAATGTGGATAACCTTAAAAGTTATCCATCAAAAACTTATAAAAATATATACTTTTTCCTAATTTCAGTTATGATTGTACCAAAAAATAAGTAATTTGTCATTCAATCTGTGGATAACTTTTATAAACTGTTTGTAATGTATATTTTAAATTTCTTTGGGTATATCTATTACTTTTTGGATAGGAAGTGAAACTACTTTTATCGCTCCATACGACGCGTAAGTCACTCAAAAAGTAGTTTCACTTCCCCTCCTCCAACCAGATAATTTTATAATTTCTATACACATAACTGGAAAAGTAATAGATATACCTTTTAGTAATCTACATTAGACCTGTTTATAAAACGTTATCTACACAACTTAAATGAAAATGGGGGAGAGAAGTCAGAGGAAATTAACAGCATCTACTTATCCCCTTTTCACAACTAGAGATCAAAAGGTAAATTTGTCCCAATATAAAAAGATTAGAATGTGAGTTCTTGTGTTGTTGATAATTGATGTTACGTTTACATCGTGTAGTGGTGTGTAAGGTGAGTTTAGGATTTACTTAGGGAGGGAATATAGGGTCCTTTTGAGCGACTTTACGTGTCGTATGGAGCGATAAAGGAGCTCTATATTCCTCCCCCTGGAAACGTAATTTTCCCTTTTCCCATCAAGAGGATAAAAGGTAAAATTTGAATATATCCTTAGATCTGTATTCTGAAAGACTTTTAGATTTGACATAAAAACTGATACTACTTTTTATACTGGTGGTAGGTGTTATAGTAGTCATTAGAATGTGTTAGGAGAAGGAATAGATGTGGATTTTTGACCGACTTACGTGTCGTATGGAGGGAGAAAACCACATCTATTCCTCCCCCTCCTCCTTTCCACATCTAGTGATCAAAACGTAAATTTGTCCAAATATAAAAAGATTAGAATGTGAGTTCTTGTATTGCTGATAATTGATGTTACGTTTACATCGTGTAGTGGTGTGTAAGGATATATTAGGATTTCCTCCCCCTGGAAACGTAACATCAATTTTCCCTTTCCCCATCAAGAGGATAAAAGGTAAAATTTGTTACATCTTAGATCCGTATTCTGAAAGACTTTTAGATTTGCTATAAAAACTGATACTACTTTTTATACTGGTGGTAGGTGTTATAGTAGTCATTAGAATGTGTTAGGAGAAGGAATAGATGTGGATTTTTGACTGACTTACGTGTCGTATGGAAGGAGAAAACCACATCTATTCCTCCCCCTATAAAAGTAGTATCAGTTTTAAGTTCTATCGGATTTAAGTAAAATCTACATAAAAGTCTTTCAGAATAGCCCTAAATGATTGACAAATTTACGTTTTAACTCTATAATTACCCTGTTATGGTATAAGTAAAACAATACAAATGACGAGGAGGTGTTTTACTAATGAAACGTACTTACCAACCAAATACTCTTTGGAGAAAACGTACCCATGGTTTCCGTGAACGCATGAAAACTATCGGTGGCCGTCTCGTTTTAAAAAGAAGACGTGCAAAAGGCAGAAAACGCTTATCTGCATAATATAATAGCTGTTAGGCAGGAGAAAAAACTTGGCGCTGCTGCCAAGTTTTTCTATTCTTAGGACTTAAGGACAATGCATATGGATTATTGCCTCGATAAAGCAAGACGACTGACGCACAATAATGAATATCGCCTTGTGTATAAGCACGGAAAATACGAAGTAGGCCGTATGTGTGTACTTTATCGTATGCCCGTGGCGAAGCAATCTACGCGCATTGGTTTTGTAACCGGCAAAAAGGTTGGTTGTGCTGTTGAGCGCAACCGAGCTAGACGGCTTATGAAAGAGGTGTATCGCCTCAATCAACATTCCATACGCGAAGGGTATCATATCGTAATTGTTGGACGTGGCCCTCTGAAAAACGCTACCTACGAAAAAGCGGAAAAGGAAATTTTGTATCTCTTGCGAAAAAGCAAATTGTTGATACAAAATAATAAATAGGACCACAAGTTAGAGGCTTTGGTCCTTTTTTGTGTATATGGAGGTTTCAATGAAACGCTGTATAACTACGCTTTTACGACTTTTAATTAGGTTCTATCAGCTTGCCATATCTCCCTTAAAACCTGGATGTTGCCGTTATTATCCGACATGTTCCACATATACTTTGCAGGCCATCGAAAAATATGGTCCTTTGAAAGGTAGCTGGATGGGTTTAAAACGCATTCTTCGCTGCCATCCTTTCCACAAGGGTGGCTACGATCCAGTTCCCTAACCCACTTGGGCTTAGGCTGGTTATGTGTTGTGTGAAAGTAACTTTCACAAAAACCATCGAGCACAGTTTTGGAAATACCTAAGCATCTGTATGGATGAAATTTAGACCATACCATAACGATATATAGATGCGCAAAGGACAGTTTCGGACTGTAAGAAAAAGGAGAAACAATGGAATTCTTAAGTAGTATATTCCACCCTATCGTTGAATTGATGACTACATTGGTAACCTATGCGTTCCAATTAACTCAAATGGTAGGCTATCCAAGCTACGGTGTGGCTATTATCCTTTTAACAATCGTTATCAAAGCGATTTTGGCACCACTTACTGTTAAACAAATCAAATCCATGAAGGCTATGCAAGAGTTACAGCCTCGCATGAAAGAATTGCAAGACAAATACAAAAACGATCCTGCAAAACTTCAAGCTGAAATGGGTGCATTGTACAAAGAAATGGGCGTTAACCCACTAGCTGGCTGCTTGCCTCTATTGGTACAAATGCCATTCTTGATCGCTATCTTCTATGCTTTACAAGGCTATCCATACGATCAAAACTATGTACAATTCTTATGGCTTCCTAGTCTTGGCGAACCAGATCCAATGTACATCTTGCCAGTATTGAGTGCGGCATCTACATGGATTATGTCCAAGCAAACTAGTAGCGGTGCATCTGGTGCTGCTGCGCAACAACAAAAGATTATGACAATCTTTATGCCTTTATTCATTGGTTACATTTCCCTTAACTTCCCATCTGGTTTAGTTATTTACTGGATCGTATCCAATGTATTCCAATTTGTGCAACAACATTTCATTTACAAAGGCTTAGAAGCTAAGAAATAGGAGACACTATGGAATTTATCGATGTATCTGCTAAAACCATTGAAGATGCCATTGCCAAAGGCGTAGCTCAATTGGCTGCAGAAGGCCAAGAATTGGTAGAAACTAAAGTCTTGGAACAACCTTCTAATGGCTTCTTGGGCATTGGTCGTAAACCAGCAGTTGTTCGCTTATTCTTCACATCTGTAGCTAAAACTGCTACTCAAGAAGAAGTAGCTCATGTAGAAGAACAATCTGTAGCTGTTGCTTCCCAGCTGGTGGCAACAACTGAAACAGAAGTAGAAGACACAGCAGTTTATTCTACTGAAGGTGATGTTGTAGAAAAACCTTCTAAAAAGGAACTTTCAAAAGAAGATCAACAAGAAATCGCTGAAAAAGGTAAACAATTCCTCGATGATATGTTTACTCAAATGGGACTCACTGTAGTTATCGAAAAAATGATGACTAAAGATAAGATTACATTCCAAGTACACGGCGAAGATTTGGGTATTTTGATTGGCAAACATGGTCAAACATTGGATGCTATTCAATACTTAACAAATCTCGTGGCTCATAAGGATGTATCTGGCCACTGCCATATCGTTGTAGATGTGGAAAACTATCGTTCTCGCCGAGAAGAAACATTGGTAAATCTCGCGAAACGCTTGGCTTCTAAGGTGAAACGTAACCGTCAAAAGGTTTCCTTAGAACCAATGAATGCTTTTGAACGTAAAATCATTCACACTGCCCTTCAAGGCGACAAAAACGTTGTTACTAATAGTGAAGGGGACGAACCGTTCCGTCATGTTGTGATTACGTACAAAAAATAAAATATAGTGGTGCAGCTTTCAAGTAACTGAGGTTATCGGTTGCTTGAGGGCTGTCCTCTTTATTCTTTAGGTTATGGTGAAAGCTAACCTAAGTTAATCTTCGCATGCAAAGATTAGTTTAGTTTAACTTTCACAGGCGAAGAACATATACAAAAACAAATATTAGATAATCGAAATACGGAGATATGTATGTATATAGATGATACAATAGCGGCCATTGCGACGCCGCCCGGTATCGGCGGGGTTGGTATTATTCGGGTCAGCGGCAAGGATAGTTTTCCTATTGTAAATAGCCTGTTCAAGAGCGCTGGCACCGTTCCTTTGATGGACCGCCAAAATAGAACGATACAATATGGGACCATTGTGGATCCCGGAACGAACAAGACCATCGACGAGGTTCTTGTGTTATTAATGAAAGGCCCTCATTCCTACACGGCAGAGGATGTAGTAGAAATTCAGTGTCACGGCGGCATTGTGCCGGTTCGACAAATCTTGAAATTGCTCGTAAACCACGATGTGCGCATGGCCGAAGCCGGCGAATTTACGAAGCGCGCCTTTATGAACGGACGTATCGATCTCACCCAAGCAGAGGCGATTATTGATATTATTGAAGCAAAAACGGAGGACTCCCTCTCCCTCGCTGTATCTCAGCTAGATGGGACCGTTTCGTCCTTTGTAAAAGATGTGCGTGAACAGCTCATCGCTATGATTGCTCATTTAGAGGTAACCATCGATTATCCAGAAGAGGATATTGAGGACGTAACGAGCCAAGAGGTTCGTGAGCAACTAGAGCCTATTTTGAAAGCTATGGATGATCTCTTATCCACAGCCAATACAGGCCGCCTCATTCGCGATGGTATTACAACGGTTATCGTAGGCCGTCCAAATGCAGGTAAATCGAGCCTTATGAACGCTCTTTTGCGCGAAAATCGCGCTATTGTAACGGATATTCCTGGTACGACGCGGGACAGTATTGAAGAATATATGACCGTTGAAGGCATTTCCTTGCGCCTCATTGATACAGCAGGTATCCGTGATACACAAGATACGGTGGAAGCCCTCGGTGTAGAGCGTGCTCGTGATTATATCAACAAAGCAGACATCGTGCTTTGCGTTATCGATGGGTCTACTCCATTAACCCCTGAAGAAATCGAAATTTTGACCTCTGTGAGCGGTTTGAACACTATCGTGCTCCTCAATAAGTCCGACGTGGCACAAGTCGTTACAGACGAAAATATAAAAGAACACGGAAATTTTACGGCCATTGAGCGCATTAGTGCTAAAGAAGGCGAAGGCTCTGCAGTGCTCTCCAAATGGGTGCAAGAACTCGTCTACGGCGGTCGCGTAAAACAAGATAACAGCGCCATGATCAGTAACGTGCGCCACATCAGCCTCATGGAACAAGCGAAGGCACAAGTCGAACAAGCTCTCTCCTCCATCGACATGGGCATGCCAGTAGACTTTGTAGCTACCGACCTGCGCAGCGCCTGGGAACTACTAGGCGACATCACAGGCGACACCATCCGTGAATCCATGATCGACGAACTATTCAGTCGTTTTTGTTTAGGTAAATAAAAGTAAAAGTAGGGTGTGAGCTAACAGAGGAGCGTTAGCGACGATGGGAGCCACACATCACTTTGGTCGGAGCGTGCAATTTTCCGAAGGAAAATGCCCAGCGAGCGACCTGTGCTTTGGGATAAACTTTCACAATAAGATAAGTAACAAATATAAGGAATTCAATTGATATGTACACAGTAGATAATTATGATGTCATCGTCATCGGTGGTGGTCATGCTGGTTGTGAGGCGGCTCTCGCCGCTGCCCGCATGGGTCATCGCACGTTGATGGCGACCATCAGTTTAGATAATATTGCGCTTATGCCATGTAACCCTGCCGTTGGCGGTCCTGGTAAAAGCCATCTTGTTTATGAGCTTGACGCCTTAGGCGGTCAAATGGGTATCAACGCGGATGCTACGGCTATTCAAATGCGTATGCTTAACATGGGTAAAGGCCCTGCCGTTCATTCATTGCGTTGCCAATCCGATAAAATCAAATACCAACATTTGATGAAACAAACCATTGAAAATACAGAGAACCTCAATGTTAAGCAAATCATGGTGACTGAGCTTAAGGTTGAGGACGGCAAGGTAACAGGTATCGTTACAGAGCTTGGCGAGTTCTATGGTGCTAAAGCTGTCGTTCTTTGTACAGGTACCTATTTGAAAGGTAAAATCCTCATTGGCGATATTGACTACGTAGGTGGCCCAAATGGTCAACGTGTAGCGGAACATTTCTCTCAATCCTTGCTCGACAATGGCATTGAGTTGATGCGTTTTAAGACTGGTACACCAGCCCGTGTAGATAAACGTACTCTTAACCTTGAAAACATGGAGGTTCAAGAAGGCGATACACATCACCACTCCTTCTCCTTTATGGATGAATGGATCAATCGTAATGAAGACGTATGTTGGTTGACCTATACTAACAAAGAAACGCATGAAATTATTACGAGCAATATTCACCGCGCTCCAATGTATAGCGGTAAAATCGAAGGTGTAGGCCCTCGTTACTGCCCTTCTATCGAAGATAAAGTGGTGCGATTTGCTGATAAAGAACGCCATCAATTATTCGTAGAACCAGAAGGTACAGGTACAAACGAAATGTACGTACAAGGCATGAGTACATCCCTTCCTATGGACGTACAATATGCGTTCCTTCGTACTATTCCTGGTCTAGAAAATGTAGAAATCATGCGTCCTGCGTATGCTATTGAATATGATTGTTTGAACCCAACACAATTGACACCAGCCCTTCAAGTGAAACATATTGAAGGCCTCTATTCTGCTGGTCAAGCCAATGGTACATCTGGCTATGAAGAAGCCGCTGCACAAGGTCTCATGGCGGGTATTAACGCAGCTTTATGGCTTGAAGGTAAAGAACCATTCATCCTTGCTCGTTCTGAAGCGTATATCGGTGTTCTCATCGATGATCTCGTTACAAAAGGTACTAATGAACCGTATCGTATGATGACGAGCCGCAGCGAATACCGTTTATTGCTTCGCCAAGACAATGCAGATATGCGCCTTACTGAAAAAGGTCGTGCTATCGGCCTTGTAAAAGATGATCGTTGGGCTAAATTTACAGCTAAGAAAGCTGCTATCGAAGAAGCGATGGATATGTTACGAAATACACCTGTAAATCCATCCAAGGAAACACAAGCTTTGCTTGAAAGTTTAGGTACAGCACCTATTAGAACAGGTATTCACGCTTATGATTTAGTAAAACGTAATGAACTCTCCTACGCTATCGTAGCCGATGCATTTGGTTTAAAACGCTATACGCCTGACGTAGAAGAAGCTGTTGATATCTCCATTACTTACGAAGGTTATATCAAAAAGCAAATGGACCAAGTCGATAAGGTTCGCAAATTAGAAGAAAAAATTCTTCCAAAAGAATGGGACTATACACAAATTAAGGGCATCTCCCTTGAAGCTCAACAAAAGCTTAATAAAATCCGCCCTCACTCCATCGGCCAAGCAAGCCGTATCTCTGGCGTATCCCCGGCGGACGTATCTGTTCTGTTGATCCAACTAGAACAATACAATCGAAGCAAATAAAATATGTGATAACATACAAAAAAGCTAGCTAATAAAATTAGCTAGCTTTTTTAGTTATAACGCTTCTCTTTCTTGATGCTCATCGTGTTTGTATATTTATATGCATATTTATAAAACACATAGTATTCTGCAGTTAAAATATGTACACTAGAGAAGTACATCGAGTGTACATTCAGAATAGACAAAATATTCTATAAGTGAAGAAAAGTTCATGGTGATAAATTAGAAATAAACTGTGAAATGTAGTTGATGAAAAGATGAATGATGAAATTGAAAAAAGATGGACCGATTTCTCAATATTGTTATTTAAATGATAATGAATAATTAATGCCGCTCCTACTCTATGTTCAGGTGGTGTTTTTAGTAAATACATCTATTTAAATGAGAATTAATTGAGAATATGCTATAATATAAAGAAAAATGGCTTAAATATTTCGCTTATATGGTCGCTTTATTAGTTTCTATATATAAACTTATATAAAATAGATTAAAAACGGCGTAGAACGCAAATTTTTGAGTTTTATAGTCTTTGAAATAAGAAATACTATTCTTATAACTTATATATTGTTAATTATCTGGATTTGTTTATATGATGTACCATATGACATGAGATTTTCTAGCTATGTGTCGATTACTTTTACTAGCATATAAATATCGGATAATTCATTAGGAGTACTTATGAAAGAAAAATACGATGTGCCTATTGCGCCTGAGTCTGAATTTGTTTCATATATGATGGAGCAAATGAGCGAATTTGGTTTGCCTTGTACGGAAGAGCAAGCAAAAGACTTCTACGTGTATTATGCGCGCATGATTGAAACAAATAAATATCTCAACCTCACGGGTATTACAGACATGAAAGAGGTTGTGGTTAAACACATGATCGACTCCCTCTCCTGCTATGACCCACATATCATTAAATCTGGTATGTCCATTATTGACGTTGGTACTGGAGCTGGTTTCCCGGGCATTCCATTGGCCATCTACGACCGTAGTCTAAAGGTTACGTTGTTTGATTCTTTGAAAAAACGTCTTACCTTCCTTGAATCCATTATGGATGAGCTACAATTGACGAACTGTACTACTTTACATGGCCGTGCAGAGGATCTTAGTCATCAAGATTACCGTGAAAGCTTCGATATTGCTACGAGCCGTGCAGTAGCGAGATTACCTATTCTGTTAGAATGGACTGTACCATATGTAAAAGAAGGTGGCTACGTTATTGCTTTAAAAGGCGCAATCTACGAAGAAGAAGTGGGAGAATCCAATAAAGCCCTTAGCACATTGAAAGCTAAGATTGAAGAAGTACGTACTGTTACACTTCCAACTTTGGATGATAAACGAGCAATCCTGTACATTAAGAAAACAGGTAAAACACCTAAACAATACCCACGTAAACCAAAAGAAATTAAAGATAAGCCATTAATCTAATGTATGAATAAAGGATGCAAATCTATGATTTGCATCCTTTTTCTTTTTCTCTAGGCTTATTAAATAAAATAAACACCTTTCCCTAAGGACGACTTAGCTCGCTTTGGAGGCCGTGGGAAAGGTGTTCTATAATCATTTTATGACGTCTTATACGTGGTCAATGATGTGTAATGTTGTATCGATATCGTTTAAAGGCATAATATGTACGCCTGCAGCGATTTTTTTGATTTGTTCCAATGTTTCGATAGCGATTTCTGTACCCGCTTCTTTACCGCCCTTTTCTACGCGGTCTAGGATTTCTTGTGTAAGGTTGATCCCAGGCACTTTTTCATGTAGATATGTGGCCATTTTAAAGCTTTTAAGTGGGATTAAACCAAGCATAATAGGTACATCGAATTCAGACATCTTATCGATGTAGCGTTTTGCTTGTTCTAAATCGTAAATTGGTTGTGTTTGTACGAAATGCGCACCATTTTTAATTTTAGCAGCCAATTTTTGACGTTCAATTTCTAAATCTGGCGCACCAGGGTTACCAGTAGCACCGATGTAGAAGTTTGTAGGCTCGTCTAAGTCATTACCTGCCAAGTCTTTGCCAGAATTCAAAGTTTTAGCGATGTTAAGTAAGCCCATGCAGTCTACTTCGAATACGGATTGTGCAAATGGATGGTCCCCATTATCTGGTTTGTCACCAGTAAGGGTTAAGATATTATTTACGCCAAGTGCTGCAGCGCCAAGTAATTCGGATTGCAAGCCGATGATGTTACGGTCGCGACATGTAAGGTGGAAAATAGTCTCGATATCTTTATTGTGTTGTAACAAATAAGACAAGGAAATTGGGCTCATACGCATTTTGGACATAGGGCTATCAGCGATGTTGATAGCGTCAACCTTACCCTTTAAACGCGCTGCTTGGTCGAATACTTTTTGAGCAGAACTACTCTTTGGTGGGTCTAATTCAACAGTGATGGTGAACTTCCCTTGTTGATGTTTCTCTCTTAATGTCATCATGTACCTCTTGATCTATACATATGGTGAAAGCTAATCTTGTTTACTCTTTTACGTGGTTTTCACTATCAAAATAAGTTTTTAAGATGAGCTTTCACCTTGTTTTGTGTCATGTAAATTAGAAATTATTTTTCTAATGTTTCAAAGTAATCGTTTGCGTGGTTAACGGCAGCGATACCGTCTTTAGCATAGATGTCTGCGCCCGCTTGGTCTGCGTAGTCTTGAGATACTACGGCACCACCAACCATGACCTTAGTTTTAAGGCCTGCAGCGCGGATAGCAGCGATGGTATTGTCGATTTGAGGCATTGTTGTAGTCATCAAGGAACAAATACCAACGAGAGCCGCCTTGTTGTCTTTAATTGCTTGAACGATAACTTCTGGATCAACGTCCTTGCCGAGGTCAACGATTTTGTAACCATTGTTTTCAAGCAAGGCTGCTACGATGTTTTTACCTAAATCGTGGATATCACCTTTAACAGTAGCCACAACGACTGTACCTTTATCTAAGCTTTCACTAGCAGGAATGATTTCTTTAATTGTGTTGAAAGCAGCTTGCATTGTTTCAGCAGCGAGCATTACTTGTGGTAAGAATAATTTACCAGAGCCGAACTTATCCCCTACTACGTTCATCGCTTCAGATAAGCCTTTTTTCGTAATATCTAATGGGTCCATGCCGTCAGCTAACGCTTTTTTCACAAGGTCAACAATAGCTTCTTTTTCGCCTTGTTCTACGCAAGCACGGATATTAGCTAAAGGATCATTGCTGTCGAAGGATTTCTTTTCAGGACCTTTTGGAGCAGCGTTACCAGGAGCACTTGTTTCGTCTTCGTAGCCGTATTCTTTGATAAACTCTGCAGAACCTGGGTCCCAGCCTAATAGTGTTGTACTAGATACGAACGCTTTTTTAGCTGGATAATTTAATGGGTTCATAATTGGTGTTGTTAAGCCACAAGCAAGAGCCATTGTTAAGAATTGGCCGTTCAAGTAAGGACGTTGTGGCATACCGAAGGAGATGTTAGACAAGCCCATTACTGTTGGGAAGCCAAATTTCTCTTTATATAACTGTAATGTACGCAATGTTTGGCGTGCACTATCTTCACCGCTGGCAAGTGTTAATACCAATGGGTCAAGTAATAAGTCATGTGGTTGAAGACCATAACCATAAGCACGATTTACGATGCTTTCAGCTAAAGCAACGCGGTCCTCTGCTTTTTCAGGTAAATCACCACTGCAGATTGGCAAGCAAAGTAAAGCTGCACCGTAGCGTTTAGCCAATGGCATAACGTGAGTGATGGACTCCTCTTCCCCGTTTACAGAGTTGATAAGAGCGCGGCCTGGGTAGTTTTTAAGAGCTACTTCCATAGCTGCTGGATCCAATGTGTCGATGGACAATGGAGTTTCCACGAGCATGGATAATTCGAAGATAGCACGTTCCATTAATGGAGTTTGATCCATACCAGCTACGCCCATGTTTACGTCGAGGATGTCTGCACCCGCTTCTACTTGGTCCAAAGCATCGCGTTTTACGCGGATGAAAGAGCCATCGCGTAACTCTTGAGCAAGAACTTTACGGCCTGTAGGGTTGATACGTTCACCAATGATAAGAGGTTTTGTATTGTGACCTAATTCTAACAATTTAGTACGGCTCGTAATGATTGTTTTAGGTTCTACGTGAGCACGTTCTTTAGGTGTATGTGCTTTTACAGCGTCAGAAATTGCTTGAATATGAGCTGGTGTTGTACCACAGCAGCCGCCTACATAGCTTGCACCTGCATCTACGATTGGAAGCATCAATGGACCCATTTCTTCTGCTGTAAGTGGGAATACAGTTTGTTTATTGATTAATTGAGGCATGCCTGCATTTGGTTGGCAGATAATTGGCAAGTTTGTTACGCTTGCAATTTCCTCAATAAGAGGTGTGATTTGTTCAGGTCCAAGGGAACAGTTAATACCAATAATATCAGCACCCATAGCCTCTACGATAGTAGTTGCAACTGCTGGTGGTGTACCTGTAATAGTACGACCGTCTTCACTGAAAGAAAATTGACAGATGATTTGTACATCTTCTTTTGTCTTTCCTGCTGCTTCACGAGCATCAAGAGATGCTAATAAAGCGGCGCGCATTTCTTGTACGTCGATGATAGTTTCAATGATGATGAAATCTACGCCACCTTCGATCAATGCTTCAGCTTGTTCGCGGTATGTGTCATAAATAGAGTCAAAGCTCATGTTGCCCAATGGTTGTAAGAAACGACCCGTAGGACCCATAGAACCGGCTACACGTGCAGATGGTTTAAACTCTGCAATAGCATCTTTTGCTACCTTTACAGCGGCAATATTAATTTCTCTTACACGATCTTGTAAGTCGTAATCTTCTAATTTAAGACCACAAGCACCGAATGTATTTGTAGTGATAACATCACTGCCATGTTGTAAGTATTGGGCGTGAATATTCTTTACTACTTCTGGTTTTTCTATGTTAAATAATTCGGGACAATAGCCCTCTTCTAAGCCTGCAGCTTGAAGCATTGTGCCCATAGCACCGTCAAATATATACATAAACATCTTCCTTTATCATCCTAAATTTTACAATGTTTCACGTGAAACATTATTCTGTTGGTTGGCCTTTCATAGCGATACCAGAGGCTTCGGCTGTTGTTTTGTTACAGCCCTCTTCGCCTTCGTTATTAGACGTTACAATCGCCTTTTCTGGTAGTTTACGAGATGCACAATCTTTTTGAGAACAAGATGTGCAACCGCGTTTTGTTTTGATATCTTCGTTAGCTGGCATCAAACCAATAATAGCTGTTACAGACTTACGTGGGAACAATAAATAGTTCTCTGTTACTTGTAAGCCAATCATCTCTGTTTTGATGATTTTAGCTAGTTGTGGCTGAACTTCTAATGGCCAGTTACCATAGCCAGGGCTAAAGCGCCATGTAGGTTTATAGCCTTGTTTTTTAGCAATTGTATTGATAACTTCATTTACTTGATCTGCTACTTGTTCTACTGCTGTTGTAGCTGCTGCATCAAGTAACAAACCTACAGTGTAATTACCTTGTTTAAATAACTGTTCACTGCGAATTTCTACATCTTCACCTACTGTTACGCCTAATACATAGACTTTTGTAGATTTTTCTAAATGTTTTTCAATGATGGAACCTTCAATTTTAAGCGGTGGATTGCTCAAAATTGTCTTTGTTTCAGCATCATAATCGTATTCTTGATATACACCCTTAGGTGTAGCTAATAACTGGATTTCTTTACATGCTTCGTCTACGTAATTTTGAGGAAAATCCTCTGCATGACGAAGTCCTGCGTATCGTTTTACTTCTGCTTTATCGATGGCAGGAAGCATTCCGTTATAAATGGGCATGGAAACGCCTCCTTTTCAAAATAAAAAGCTCTGCGTATCCGTAGAGCGTGTACTTAATATTAGTATATTGTTTATAGATTAGATTAATTTCAAAATTTATCTATTTTACGCCTATAAATATAATTACTATCTATTTAATAGTATATAGATATCGATAATGCCTGTCAAAGCATATAGGGCCTGTATTCTCATATAATTTAGTAGTAAATTGGTATAACTTAAAGCTATATCAAAATATGTTTTAATCCTAAAAGTTATAAATATAATTGTTTTAAGTATTATATCTATTATATCTATTATATCTATTATATTTGCTTCATGATCTTACTTTTTATTTCTAATTGTTTCACGTGAAACAATTGAATTGTTTTTATTAGCTTAACTATTTCAATTAGCGGATTGAATTTTTAGGTTAGTTATATATTTTAGATTAGTTAGGCTGTAATTTTTTTAGTTTAGTTATTTCAAACAAAATTATCTGAAAAATTTTATGTGTAAATTTTATTGGTTGGCATATATTTATATACTAATTCTATTTTTTACTATAAAAATTTTTATGTTAAAAATATGTATTGAACAACTATAAATTTACGTTTTGAGTAACTATAAAATTTTGATTATCTATAAATGTTTCACGTAAAATATTTATAGATAAGTTTTTACTCAAATATATTTTGAAAAATTAAAAGTAAATTGTTTCACGTGAAACAATCAAGAAAACTAATTCTAAAGTTTAAAGAAAAATGCATTAAACCCATTTTGTTTGCTGATGAAAACTATATAATTTTTAAAATAATGTGTATGGTAGATGAAATTATAGATATTTTTTTAGAATTTGATTTGTAATTACCGTAATTATCGTTGTTTTATGTTATAATTAAAAAGAAATATTTTGAACGAACATGTGAGGTGAATTAAGTGGGCAAAGTTATAGCTATTACTAATCAAAAAGGCGGTGTTGGTAAAACAACAACATCCGTGAATTTGAGCGCTTGTTTGGCTGATGCTGGTAAGAAAGTATTGCTTGTTGATTTAGATCCACAAGGTAATGCTAGCTCTGGTTTAGGCATTGAAAAAGATGATTTAGAACTCTGTGTACACGATGTTCTAATCGATGGTGAACCTATTGCTGATATTGTTCAGCCTACAATGCTTAAAAAGCTATTTGTAGCGCCTGCAACGATTCAATTGGCTGGTGCAGAAGTGGAACTCGTTTCCGTTGTTTCACGTGAAACAATGTTGAAAAAAGCATTAGCACCGGTACGCGATGAGTATGATTTTATTATTATTGACTGTCCGCCATCCCTCGGTTTACTAACATTAAATGCTTTCACAGCAGCAGATAGCGTATTAATTCCAATTCAAAGTGAATTCTACGCATTAGAAGGGGTTAGTCAATTAGTAAAAACCATAACAATTGTGCAACAAACATCTAATAAAGACCTTGAAATCGAAGGTGTTTTATTAACTATGTTTGATGGTCGTACAAATTTATCTATCCAAGTAGCTGATGAAGTGAAAAAATTCTTTGGCAATAAAGTATATAAGACTATTATTCCTCGTAATGTACGTCTTAGTGAAGCTCCAAGTTATGGTGAACCGATTATCGTATATGATCCAAAATCTAAGGGTGCTGATGTATATACTAAATTAGCTAAAGAAGTAATTAAAGCTTCAAAAGCTAAATAAATGGTTATATATATCTGAAAGAGCTAATGGCTAAGTGTTTAGTTAAATAAATATCTGAGATTAGCAGAATTAATGCATTGGTTATTAAATAATTGAGTGTTATAGATTGATATAGTCACTATATGTAAGGTGAGAGAGGTTAGTTATGCCTAGAGACGTTAAAAGTAAGAAAAGTAAATCATCTGGCTTGGGTAAGGGCCTTGGAAACTTAATGAAGGTAGATACTGTAGAGTCTGTATTACCTGAAAAGGAGATTCACGAACTACCAATTTCTGAATTAGTTCCGAATGCAGATCAACCTCGTAAAAGCTTTGATGAAGATAGTTTAGCCACATTAGCTGAGTCTATTAAAAATCTTGGTATTTTCCAACCAATTGTAGTACGTAAACAAAAGAATAAATACCAAATTGTAGCTGGTGAACGTCGTTACCGTGCCGCTATTATTGCAGGCTTAGAAACAGTACCAGTTGTTGTAAAGAAATATAATACAGAAGAAATGACAGAGGTAGCCCTCGTTGAAAATCTACAACGTGAAGGCTTAGATCCAATTGAAGAAGCTTTGGCATACCAAGGTCTAATGGATACTTACAAACAAACACAAGAAATGATTTCTGCTCGTCTAGGTCGCAGCCGTTCTTATATTGCAAACATGGTTCGTTTGTTGAAATTATGTGATTCTGTACAAAAAGATCTTATCGAAGGTGACTTAACGGTAGGTCAAGCTCGTCCATTGTTGGCATTGCGTAGTGCAGCTCAACAAATGGAAGCTGCTGAACGCATTAAAGAGGGCGAATTAAGTGCACGTCAAGTAGAGGCTCTTGTGAAGTCTATGCAAAATAAAACGCCTAAGGCAAAGGGTGCTAAACCACAAAGTACAGCAGAGGTACGTGCTCTTATGGATCGTTTAAAACTAAGCTTAGGATCTCCTGTAAACATTAAGTTCCGCGCTGGTAAAAAGGTACAAGGTAAGATTGAAATTGCCTTCTCCTCTGAAGCAGAATTAGAACGACTCATTGCTTATATGGATGGTCAAGAGCATACAGATGATACGGAAACTGTAGAATTTAGAGTATAATTGCTTAGCAATAGCAATAGCAATAGCAATAGCAATAGCAATAGCAATAGCAATAGCAATGGATAACTATATACTCTTTATTACTACGTAATTACTATATATAGTGGATTTTTAATTAAATATCATAATTGGTATATTAAATTTGATATCGAATTATGTAAATTTAGTAATGACAAATCGATAGCAATTCTGTATAATGTAAATACAATTTACAATCCACGGTGAAAGCGTAGTCTACGGGCTGCGCTTTTACTGTTATGTTAAGTAACAAGGATAGACTATGGAACAAACACCTAAAGCAAACCGCGTACATATTGGCTTTTTTGGTCGTTGTAATGCTGGTAAGTCTACATTGATTAATATGTTAACAGATCAGCCTGTATCCCTTGTATCTGAAGTAGCAGGGACAACGACAGACCCTGTGAGCAAATCTATGGAAATTTTACCACTAGGGCCTGTGGTGATTACTGATACAGCTGGTATAGATGATACAACTGAATTAGGTACATTGCGGATGGAGAAAACAGAAGAGGTTGTGAAGAAGATTAATCTCGCTGTTTATGTACTTCGTACCGATGAAGAACCAACTGCTGATGATATGCATTGGTTAGGCCTATTAAAACAAAACAATGTGCCTATTGCATTATTTATAAATGAAATCAATGCAGAAATTGACCAAGAAAATGATAAAGAAAACAACATAGAAAATAAAACAGATGTATCTACTTATGTAGAAACTCATAAGGGATTATCTGATTTAGCTACAGTGATTGGCTCTGCCGATTTTACATCTAAAGCTAAACGTTTAGAATTACTTGATCTCTTGGGTGGGTTAACACCGCTTGATGTAGAAGGTGATCAAACTCTATTACAAGGCCTAGTAGAAGAGGGGGATACCATAATTCTTGTATGTCCTATCGATAGTGCAGCGCCAAAGGGCCGCCTTATTTTGCCACAAGTACAAACTATTCGTGAAATATTGGATTATAAAGGCTTAGCGTTAGTGTGCCAAACAGAAGAATTACCTGCTATGATTAATTCTCTTAAATATCCACCTAAGATGGTTATCTGTGACTCGCAAGCTTTTGATCGCGTCGATGAGTTAACACCTGATACAATTCCGTTGACGTCGTTCTCCATCTTGATGGCCCGCTTTAAAGGAAAATTACAGGACTTAGTAGCTGGTGTAGAGGCAATTAAAAATTTAAAAGCAGGTTCTAAGGTGCTTATCAGTGAAGGTTGTACACATCGCCGCCAATGTGATGATATTGGTACTGTAAAGATTCCTAATCTTCTTAAGAAGCAAGGTCATACAGATTTACAGCTAGAATTTACTAGTGGGGGCGCCTTCCCAAAAGATGTATCTCAGTATGATTTAATCATTCATTGTGGTGCTTGTATGCTCACACGCCGCGAGGTGTTACGACGCATTGAATGTGCCGTTGTACAAGGCACACCAATCGTAAATTACGGTGTACTCATAGCGGCTCTACATGGTATACTAGAACGAGCGATAAGCCCATTTATTGACGAAATAAAAGGGTAGGTATAATTAATCTTTAATTACACATATTAAATTAAATTGTATACAGTCATTTAACTTTCACAATAAGAATGGTATAATTAAGTGTTGGAGTTTGAATGATTGTATAGGAAGGAATATACATGTTCGAATCGATTCAACCGTGGATTGGCATGGCAACCATCGTTCTTGTTATAGCGTTGTTAGTGTATTGTGTGATCTTGCACATTCGCTTAGGGAGCCTTAAAAAGAAATACGATTTCTTTATGCAAGGGGATAATGGTGCGAGCCTAGAACGTAAATTATCTGTAGAGGTTAGCGAAATTCGCGATGCTGCGAAGGGTCTTGAGACAATGTTGACTGAGCAAGCGGCGATCCGCAATATTCAAAGCAATACGATACAAAAAATTGGCTTTATTAAATATAATGCTTTTGAAAATATCGGTAATGATTTGTCCTTTGCGCTTACATTGCTTGACGGCAACAATAACGGCATCTGTATCTCCAGTATTTATGGTCGTAATGAATCCCGTATTTTTAGTAAACCCATTGTGAAAGGTAAAAGTCTCGTAAGTCTTTCACAAGAAGAATTAGAGAGTTTGAACGAAGCGTTGGGCGAACGCACCAATGAGGAAGCGTTAACGAGCGCCATCGTTTCTAAATAAGGAAGGTTTGTATTGAAAGTACCGGCATTTATTTCAAACAAAGTTGAAAGAAATGGTGACAACTGCATATTGACATTAACAACGAAGCAGGCGAAAATAGCGGCTATTGTTGGCTCTATCTTAATCATCGCGGCGTTGGTTCTCGGCATTTGGGGCATCGTGCGCCAAGCTGAGGTAGTGCAATTACGTCAACAGACACAATTGCAATCGGAACAGCTGAAATTATTACAACAAAAGACAGATGTTCTAGATAAGAAAATCCAAAACTTAAATCAAATTAGCGAAGAGAACAAGCAAATGCTGAAGGGCGCTGAATCTGGCACACCATCTCAAGGTGGCGGGGACGGTAGCGACCCAAAGCAGCCAGCCGCTGATGAAAGCGAAGTAAAGACGCTGACGGCGGCACAATTATCAGCGCGTCTGTCCAAAATGGACAAGGATGCACAAAAACTGCTAGTTAGCTTCTATACAATGCGTAATATCCTTCGCGATGGTGGTGCGCAAGACCTTATGGCTATGCAATCCATTAACTTCTCCGCTGGCTCTGGTGGTGTTACGAATAACACAACACCAAGTATCTGGCCAAGCAAGGGCGTTATTACCTCTCCATTTGGTAGCCGTGTGGACCCTGTAACGGGCGCTATCGGTGCGTTCCATGAAGGGGTAGATATTGCGGATGACTATGGTACACCAATCGTGGCTACTGCTGCTGGCGTTGTAACCTTTGCAGGTTATACAGAGGGTGGTTACGGCAACCTCGTTGAAATCGACCATGGCAATGGCTTCGTAACCCGTTATGGCCATAATAGTGCTGTATTGGTAACGGTTGGTATGAGCGTAAAACAAGGTCAAACAATTGCCTTGATGGGTAGTACTGGTAAAAGTACAGGTGCCCACGTTCACTATGAGGTACGCCTCAATGGATCTCCTACAGACCCTATGATCTTCTTGCCAATTAGCAACTAGAAACGTAATCTAAAACAGAATATATGTAACATAAAACATAATTCATACAAAAAAGAACTTGTTATGCGTGCAAATGCACTAATAGCAAGTTCTTTTTCTTTTCTTTTGTATATATATATTGTAAAATAAAAGTATATGAACGGAGGTATATCTATGAAGGCCTATGTACAAGTTTATACCGGCGAAGGCAAGGGCAAAACGACCGCTGCTATTGGTCTAGCCATCCGTGCCATCGGCGCTGGCAAGAAAGTCCTCTTTTTGCAATTTATGAAATCTAAAGTATATAGTGAACATACTATTTTACCTACCTTAAAGAATTTAACCTTGGAAACCGTGGGCAAGCCATTCTTTATCATTAAAGAAGGGATGAAGAGCAAGGACGAACTCGCTAAATGGGGCGATGAAGTGGTTGTCTTTGAATCTGGCAATCCGCCAAAGGATTATGTAGCGCTCATCGAAAAAGGCTACGAACGTGCACTAGCTGCTATCAGCAGTGGTGAGTACGATCTCGTGGTTCTAGATGAATACAATATGGCACTCTTCTTTGAACTCATTACATGGGATAAAACAAAGGCTTTGCTCGATGCTCGTCATCCAGAAACGGAACTCGTATTTACGGGCCGTGGGGCTCCTCAAGAATTAATCGATGAGGCAGACCTTGTAACGGAAATGAAAGAGGTCAAACATTACTACCTTCAAGGCGTAATGGCTCGAAAAGGTATTGAAAACTAATCATAGGTACACCTAAGGAGGTGATGTGGTTGAGTACAGTGGCTATTGTGGCCCTCGTTATTGTGGCCATCATTGCAGCACTCATCTTGATTATCCTACTGACACCAATCACATATAGCATCGAAATCAACGGACGATCGCCATATCGTGGCGAGGTGCGCGTCAAATGGCTGTGGCGTGTATTTTCACTGCATCTAGCGTATTTACAGGACAAACCATTTTTTAAGGAATTATACATTTTGGGCATGCTCAAGATTGGTCCTGTGAAAGATTATGAAGAATGGCTTGAAAATCGCGTAGAAGAAGAATACCAAAAGGTGATGGACGACGATGGCGACATGTCGCAATCGGAAGCCTTCGCCAAGGCGATGCAAGGGGGCGGACAAGGTCCTTCTGCAAGCTCTAGTGGTACTAGCTTTGATGATTTGAAGAGTGCTCAGCGTTCTGACGCTACCTTTAGTGATGAAGAAGCGCCAGGAGCGGGGACTTCTCAAAAGCCGAATGAGCGCATAGAACGTCCTGAACAAGCTTCTAAGGATATGGATGCACAAGCTCGTGCTGATCGGTATGACTCCATTCAGCAAGATCCAACATCTCATATTCAAAGCGATGATGAAACAGTGAGCCGCGTTACTTTTAACAGTGACGGTTCCATTAAGGAAAAGGTATTTACGAAGGTGAATGACCTCAAAACGACGGTGAAACAACGTTTTGAAAAGCCAGATCCAAATGATCCAGTGGCATCATTTAAGTCTAAAATTCCTACATTCTGGTTCATGAAACATGTAACAAATACAGAATTGTGGCACCAGTTATTCCTTGTTTCAAAACGATGCTATGACCACTCTAAACCACGCGATGTGGCTATAGAAGGTCGATTTGGTATCGGTGACCCATATCGCATGGGGATTATTGCATCTATGCTATATAGCATTTGGCCAGAACAAGCTGAGAACATCGAGCTCGATTATGTAAATTGGGCAGGTGAAGGTAGCGGTCACATTAAAGGTCGCATCATTTTAGCTGTTATGGCTTGGCATGGCACAAGATTTTTACTATCTAAACCAATGCGTTCCCTATTGGGTGAAGGTGCTCGTGTCTTCTGGGTTAAACGGAAGGAAGCTAAGCAGTTAGAAAAGCTGAAAGCCGAACAAGGTCAAACAGCGTAAGGATATATTAAGTCAACTAAGTACATGAGCTAACATAGCAATGATACTTTCACAAAAAGCGGAGGTACTGTGATGGAAAACAGTAATGTAAAAGAGAATTTGGAAGTCCTATTCGAGAAATTCAAAAATATGATTAAGGTGGAAACTGTAGTAGGCGAAGCTGTGCAAATCGGCGATACTACACTTGTTCCATTCGTAGACGTAACATTTGGTTTCGGTACTGGTACAAACCATAATACTGCTAATAAAAACCACGAATGTGGCGGCGGTGGCGGCGGTGCCAAAATGGAACCAAGCGCTATCCTCGTTATTAAAGGCGAACGCATTGAGTTGTTCAACATTAAAGGCAACCCTTACAGCAGCAGCTTCGATCGTCTTATCGGTTTGGTGCCTGACCTCGTATCCAAATTGAAATCCGATAAATACATTTATTTGAACGATGAACAATAATTCGACGTCGAATTATAAATACTAGGTGAAAGCCGTAATACCCACATGTGTGCTCTGAATATGTCCGTAGCGACTGCTATTATAGCTTCAGAGTATACTTGTGGGTATTATTTTAACTTCTATAGACTTTCATAAGCAGTTCATAGGGCTTTATTATGCTATGTAACATAGTCTTGTGAAAGTTAGCGAGATTTGTTATAGTAAAAATAGTACACTATTGGATTGTATAGTGACACTTTTATTTCGAGGAGGATTTCAGATGAAATTATCTAAAAAATTAACTACCCTAGCTATCGTTGGTGCTATGTCTGCTACTGCTGCAGTAGCAAGTGCTGCTAACATTGGCTTAGTAAATATGAGCCAAGTAGTAAATAGCTACCCTGGCTATGGTGCATTAGATATGAAAATGCAACAAGTAGACGCTCAATACCGTCCACAAATTGAGAAAAAAGTACAAGAAATTGAAAAAATTCAAGATCAAACTCAAGCAGAAGCTGAGTTTAACAAATCCGTAGCTCCATTGCTTCAAAAAGAAAACGAAGAAATCAACAAAATTGCTCAACCTATGATGCAAGCAATTCACAATGCTGTTGAATCCATTCGCGTTGAGAAAAAAATGGATGTAGTATTGGATGATCCATACACAATCCGTGCGGCTGACGCTAACAGCAAAATCGAAAACATTACTAACGAAGTAATTAGCCGTCTTAAAAAATAATATACATAAAATTGACCTCTAGTTGAGAAATTAACTAGAGGTCTTTTACTTTAAAGGACTTTTTTATTTATATAGCGAATTATAAACATTAAAAGTGTTATACATTTTATTGCAATTATAGCATTATAGTTCTTAAATTAATCGTCATGATGCAATTTAGTTATGTTCCCCTGTCTTGAGATATTCATTAATTATGATATACTATAGATAGTGAATAGACTTCAACGCTAAGGGCGTTGGTCACTAAGGCGCTATCTATAGATAGTGCCTTTTTTATTTATATAGGGAGTTTTAATTATGGCTTTTGATAAACCATTTTTGGATTTAGATAAGCAGCTTAATTTACTAGAGTCTCGTAATCTTATTATTACTAATCGAGATCGAGCAAAACGCCTTATTATGACGTCTTCTTATTATGATTTAATCAATGGATATAAATCTGTTTTTATGTTGTCCAATGACAGGTTTAAAGATAATGTAAAGCTAGAAGATATTTATATTTTTTCTTTTATAGATAAAGGTATTCAATCTATTACTATGAAATATAGTTTAATGATTGAAACATTATTTAAGACAAGACTATCCTATGTAATCTCAAATCATTTAGGGGTACATCAAGATGATTATTTACATGCTAGATACTATAAACGACAGATAAATCATCTTAGCTTTGCAAAGGTAAAGCAAGAGATTAATAAACAGCTTGATATATGTAATGCAAAACAGCCTACGAAGTATTATTTAAAATATCATAATCATGTTCCACCATGGATTTTATTTAAAAATATTTCTTTTGGAAGTGCTATTAATATATTTAGATTATTAAGTACAAAACATAAAAGAGAAGTGGCTAATCTTTTACTTCCTACTGATTTGATTACGTGTAAAGATAAAATAGAGTTATTAATTAATACATTAGAGGCAATTCGTCGTTTTCGTAATTGTGCAGCTCATAGTTTAAATTTCTTTGGTTGTCGATCTGTATATAATATACCAGGTAATATTTTATATACCATCGTACCAAATGGTGTACTTAAACGAGAGAAAGGTGAAATAACAAGTAGAGATAAGAAATCATTAAAAGGAATTTATGGTGTATTGATTATGACAGCAATATTATTAAATGATAAATTACTTGTTAGTTCTCTTATAGCTGAATGCAGAGGAGTTTTTAAGCCAGAAGTTAGTGGAGATGACGACTCAAAGCATATTGTAGACTTAATTAATGAATTAAAACAAAAATATAAAGAAGCTACACAAATTCCTATAGATTTTATTGATAGACTCGAAATTATATATAAATCAATTACATAAATAATACTAAAATCTTATAATTAGTAGGTTTTATGATTTTTCCGATTAAAATATAATGCCTGATATAACATTAAGGAGTGAGATCTAATGAAAGATTTTAAAGTATTAGCCACAGAACGGTATTCGGTTCGAAAATTTGATACGAAACCTGTAGAGCAGAAGAAGGTGGATGCTATCTTAGCGGTAGCTAGATTAGCGCCTACAGCTCATAATTATCAGCCACAACGCTTACTTGTATTAAATACAGCAGATAGTCTTAATAAGTTAAAAGACTGCACTAATGGTCATTTTAATGCGCCGTTGGCTATTATTGTTTGTTACGATAATCAAGTGAGCTGGAAACGTGAGTACGATGATGCGGATTTAGGCACTGTAGACGCCAGTATTGTAGGCTCTCATATTATGTTCCAAGTAGCAGATATGGGGCTAGGTACAACATAGATTGCTCATTTTGATCCAGCTAAAGTGCGTACGGCTTATAACTTACCGGATACTATCATTCCTGTAGCTATCTTCCCTATAGGATACCCACATCCAGACTGCGTACCTGCACCGGGCCATACAAAACGTTTTGAACTTACTTCTCTTGTTAAATATAACTCTTTTGATTAAATATTAGAAATTTACAATTTATTATAAATATCATAAAAAATACAATATTATATAGTTTCAATAAATAAAAATAGGGGCTAGTTGATTTAATAATATCAGCTAGTCCCTATTTTTATTATTTTAAAAGATGAAAAATTAATGAAGTTTTTAATGCTGATTTAACCATTATTTAGTGATAACTGATATACTAATCATAATACTTAGAAGGAGCGGATATTTATGTTTAAGCGATTTTTTGTTAGGTGGTTTTTCTTGACATGTATATTAAGTTCTATTTCTTTTATATCATATGCAGTGTCATTATATGATTTACAACATTCAAATCAATATAAATTATTATATTCTGATGAAAGTAAAGATCTATATATGAATTTAAGTTCTGTACAGAGCTTACGTTACAATCCACCTTACTATACATTAAAATATCAAACATATTTAATTGATTATAATGATAGTAGTATTACTTCATCTGATTTTATTGCTAATTATAATTATAATAATTCAATTGAAGGTATTGCTAGGTCTCTAGATGTAACAAATCTATCTTTTGATGAGGCAAAACTAGCTTTAAAAAGAGCTAAATTCAAAAATTCCGGTATCACAGGTACTTATAAACTTAATAAAGTATATAGTTTTGATGGTAGTGTAAAAGTGGATTTTGTCACTTTAGATGATGATATAAGATTTGAAAAACTAGATTATAGCTATGCTAATCCATTTTATATAGGTGCTGCATATGCTTTTGAAAAAGCATATAATATAGTTTTTTAATAATATATTTTTTATGGGGAGAATATTATGAAAAAAAGAATATTATTACTTATGTCGATGTTTTTAATGATGAATACCTCTTTTGCAGAAAATTTAGATCAAAATATAAATCATGATTCTTCTAATATAATGAGATATTCTGCAGAGCCTGGTAGTAAAACAATTTTATCTACCTTGTCAGAAAGTGATAAATTGAAAGCGGAAGCAGATTTTAAAAAAGGGAAAAAAGATTATTATAACTTAGGGAGAAAAGAGCCTGGTGGGTTAAAGCAATTATATGCAGCTCCTACTATGGCATATATTTCCACTCCTTATAGTTTATATAGGCATGGTATTTATTTAGAAAAACAGACATTTATTCCATTTTCAAATGAATTAAAAGCCGAATTAGAAGCGCATGCTGATAAAGTTTATATTTATACTTATTCAAATCCTATGTGGGGGATGCCTTCTTATATAGGAAATATAGTAATAAAAAAAGATGGTAAAATTTATAATGGTAAGATGATGGATTTTAAAGGGATTGATGCCGATGAAGGTGCATCAAAGGCATATGAATTTGATATAAATCTATTTGATGGAAGAGACATGGATGTTATTGCTGTTAATGTTGCTGATTATAAGCAACTTACTTTTCATATAACTGCAGAAACATATAAAAAACATCAATGGTATTAATTTTGAATGATGGATTAAATAAAAAAGGAGCGCTTAGCGCTCCTTTTTTTATTCTGGTTTATGAATAAGGTTTACAACGAATTCGCTGTCTTCTACAAGTGTAGCTTGGATGTAGTTGTCGCCGTTGAATTCTAATACTTGGCCTGGAATAAGTACGTGTTCTTCTGTTTCGTTAAGGAATACTTGTACTTTACCTTTAACTACTGTAAAGATTACGTTAGCTTCTGGATGATTGTGTTTTTCAACCTTTTCACCAGCTTTACCGCCTTTTTTTACAATTACATAGTTAGGACCTTGGAATAATAAACCTAATTCTTGATTAACTGTGCCTACCATAATAGACCTCCTAATTCTAGCTTTTATTTTGAAAGCTTACGTTTATACGTTACGATGTGTTAATACATAATAGAATGTATTTATTTTATGGTTACATTATAAATGATATTACTTATCAATGCTGTGCCTATAGCTACAGTTTTGAAAAAATAGTGGAGAAATATATAGAAAACTCAAATAACCAAATATTAGGCAAGAAAAAACGAGCGCTTTAAACGCTCGTTTTTTTGTACATATATCTGAGAGTAGATACTCTATTATTTTCTACGAATGGAGTATAAACGTGTGCCGTTTTCTTCAGTCGTTACAAGTTCAAAGTTTGGATCTACAGCTTTTACAAAGGCTTCGAACCATGTTTGGTACGCCAAGGCCATGAACTTAGGGTCAACGCCCGCTGTACGCCAGTAGCCTGCTTGTAATCTATGATCCCCAACCCATGTAAATTCATCTGGGCTTTCAGAAACAACTTGGTCACCACCATCACAAGGCATGCCGTTTACATAGAAGTTTTGAAGTGCATTGTAAATAGCAGGTGCAGTGTGTTCCTCAAGATTGTCTTGTGCCACAACGCCACATGCTTGACCTTGGACAGCAAATGCATCAAGAATAGCTGTTACTACATGTACGGCTTCATCGCCAGAGTTAGTATCGAGCAAATCTTTGATGAAAGCTGCTTCGCGAACAGATGCGATGTTGATTTGGTTGGACAACCAGCCATGGATATTGTCATGGTCGATGATGTTTTCTAGTGGAATACTAGGATTGATTGGCTCGCCGTATGTATCTACGGAGATAGAGTGTAATTCCTCTGCCAAATCATCAACAACCTTAGTTGTTTTTTCTAAAATCAAGTTTTCACGCTCAACGAGCAATTGAATTTTACGATATAACCAGTAATGGATGTGACCTAAGAATGCGGACATATTAAGCTCCTTTTCGTGCAGTTTCTAATTTTTGAACTAAATCGTATACATTAACACCGTGGATTTCTGCAGCTTGCCACAATGGTTCAGCTGTAGAAGATGGGCAACCAAGGCAACCCATGCCGATGCTTTGTAATACAGGCACAACATTTGGATATGTATCCACGATGTCGCGAATGATTGTGTCTGGTGTAATAGGAGCACCTGCTTCAAGGCGTGGTGCTTCTGGTTCAGGATCGTTACCATGACCAGGCAAGAACACAGCTGGTTCATCGGATTTGCTTTCAGCTGGAGCACCTTCAAGGTCGCCCAATACAGCCGCTTTGAAAGCCTCTAAACCAATGCGGTCAATGAATTCGCCCATACGTTCAATTTGTGCGTTTTCTTTATAGTATGCGATAATTCGATCTACTAATGCAAGAGCTTCTTTTTCAGTTGTTACTTCTGCGATAAGGTCGCCGATGCGTGGGTGAGCACCGCCGCTACCGCCAGCGTATACGTTCCAACCTTCTACAGTACCGATGATACCAACATCTTTCATGCGGCTTTCAGTACAAGAATTTAAACAACCGGACACGCCGATTTTCATTTTGCTTGGCATTTCTTGAGACAAATATTTGCGCTCAATTTGCATGCCAAGATGTACGCTATCTTGTTTAGCACGTTTACAGAATGTAGTACCTGGGCAGATTTTTACGCTGCGCACGCGATTAGATACAGTGTACGCTGGCTCCATGCCGAGCATTTCCCAAGCTTTATCTACGTCTTCTGCTTTCAAATTCGTAATCATAATGCGTTGGCTGCCAGTCAATTTAAGAACGGCGCCGAACTCATTAGCTACGTCGATATATTTTTGTAATTGTTCAGGTTGAATGAAACCTGCAGGAACGCGAGGTGTAATTGCATAACGGCGTTGACCGTTCTTAATGCGTTGTAAATTTGCTGCAATTTGTGCCATATTAAATCCTTTCTCGAGCCCTCTCTGCGGAGAATAGTGGCTAAAACTACTTAGTTAATCTATATAATTCTTTATATATAATTTATACACGCCATTGGGTTTTGTGAAAGCTTCGCACGTATACGAACAGCGTGATGAGATCAACTAGGCGATGCCTCATCAAAACCCGGCGTAACGATCAGTACGGGTATTAAATACTGACCTGATGTTCCTAGTATAAACTATTTTAACACGTAATAATGTAACCTAAGCTACAAAAATGAAAAATTTCAATATTAATTATTAATACTATCTATGATTATATAGGATAATGTTTTCACGTGAAACATTTATGTCACTTATCGTATAATAAACGTATAGAACACGATTGATATAGGAGATACGATGAAAGTCCTTTATGATACAATTTTAAAAGCAAAATATACAGGTCGTCCGAACCGTTTTGTGGTGACCTTAGATTTAAATGGTGAAAGCGTTCTCGCTCATTTGCCAAATCCAGGCCGTATGTGGGAGCTCTTGTTTACGGGTGTAACGATGTATATCGTGCCTCACGATAAGCCTGATGCAAAGACGAAATATCGCGTGGTAGGTATTGAGCGCGATGGGGTTGTGATTATGCTCGACACGAATTACAGTAATGATGTAGCGCAGCATTTGATCGAAAATAAACTCATCCCTGGATGGGAGGATTGGCATGTTGTGAGACGGGAGTATACGGTTAAACTACATGGCACATCATCACGGTTTGACTTGCTTCTCACCAATGATAAAGGCCATGAGTTCTTGTTAGAGGTTAAGTCTTGTACGTTATTCTCCAAGACTGGAGCCATGTTCCCTGATGCTATTACAGAACGAGGCCGTAAGCATTTATTGCATTTGAAAGAACTACAAAACGAAGGCTACCATACAGGGGTTCTATTCCTCGTACAATGGGATAGAGCGCAGTGGTTCTTGCCAGACTACCATACAGATTTGGAATTTGCCAAAATCTTTAAAGAGGTAGCCCCTTCTTTAGACTGGAAAGCCGTTGCTGTGGCGTGGGATGAGACTTTTACCATGCCGACCGTAACTCATGAATGTTCTTATCCGAGTAGCATTCTCGACACAGAGGCTCACGATAGCGGCGTGTACGTGATGGTCATGCATCTCGACCACGATCTTGACCTTGAGATCGGCTCTAAAGGAATGATGCATTTCAAGGCGGGTTACTATATGTACGTAGGCTCTGCGAAGGCGAATTTAACGAAGCGCATTGAGCGCCATAAGCGAAAACGGAAGAAAATGCACTGGCATCTAGATTACTTCCGCGGTCACTGTGAAATGATCGGAGGCCTGCCAATACGAACTAGCCTAGATGATGCGGAATGTGCTCTAGCTGATACGGTCAGTGGCGTTGCCGAATGGGACGTGCCTAAATTCGGATCCTCTGATTGCGACTGTAAAAGCCACCTATTTGGGATGACGGAAAATCCGATACACAATCAATCCTTTATGAATGTGGTGGAGGATTATCGCATGAATATGTTAGATGCGCTAGTTAAGTGATTGTTATTAATGGTGAGTAATCGAAAATAGTATGGATGGGGCCCGAATACAAATATGCTAGATTGTTAAAAAAGGGATTCCCTTATCTCTTTGCTCCATAGTGACCTAAGTCGCTCATCAATAAGGGGATCTCTTTTTTATAACGTTATATGTGAATCCGTCCCATCCATACCTATGTTTTCTATTAACTAGTTGCTTCACCCATTAACAACAAATGCACTTTTCCTTTCGCATGGGGCGGGGCCCCTCAATGGGGAAAGTGTGTGAAGTAGAGTATCATCAATCAGTTGATTTTATCAATGATTATGTCTGAATGTTTGATATGAATGGGAGAAAAGGAGAGCGGGGAGGTTTTGTGTATGAGGTTATTTAGGTGTGTGTTGTTGGTTATGGTTGGTATTTGTAGTGTTGTGTTGAGTGGTTGTTCGTTTGTGTGGACGACGGAGAATGGCAATCCGGCCACGCCAGAGGATATCAAGGCTGTTGTGGAAAAGGAGTTCAGCGTTGTTCACCCTCGCCTAGTTCTTCAATCTACGGTGGTGGAGAAGGAGAAACCTTTCCAGCGCAATGTGTATGTTTTTTACGATGAAAGCAATGGTTTTTCTTTTACCATAAATTCTGTGGTGCATCGTCCAACCTTGCCTGCACCTGGTGGTGAGAGAGATAATAATGCAGATTTTGCTTATTCACAGGCGTATTTAGTTCATTTGAACTCTTCTTTGGTGGAGAGTGCTAAGCGATATAGCATGCGAATGGCGACTCACGAGGAGGCTTTGGAGCTAGCTAAATCTAAAGCGACACGTGTTGCTGGCACTAATAAGATACCTCTATTTACATACGATGAGATTGTTTTTGTCGATAAGGCTGTAAAGGGTGAGGATGTTCTAACCTTTATGAAATCTATATATAGCCAGTATAAACCGCAAGATAATCCAGCACTGTTGCCTACTGAAAGAAGCATAGGCTTTTATTATTTGCCAAAAGGAGAAGAGGACAAAACAAAAGCGAAGTATTTGATCTCATTTAGATTTAAGGCAAAGAATGATTGGAAAGAAACTATGCTAACTGGAATTGGTAGCACCGGTGCAGACACTTCGGCTGTGGAACGAGATTTCGTTAGCATTTTAGATCATATGATACGTCAGTCTATTTGATTTGACTGGTAAGATGATAAAACGATTGTTTAGGGATTACAATCCTAAAATTTTATATAGTTGAAGTGAATAGGGATTATAATCCTAAAATATGATATAATTTAAAGAAATAAGGATTGCAATCCCTGTTTCATTTAAAAGTATGATGGGTTAGGATTACTATCCTAATTTATGTTTCTACTTGTTGCAATAATAGTGAATATTGTTGAGATAAGGAGGTTATAATGCCTTTAATTCAACGCGAGCAATATTTAGAGTTTTTAAGGCGTCATAAAGATCAAGATGTAATCAAAGTCGTTTCAGGTGTGCGTCGATGCGGCAAATCTACATTATTTGAGTTGTTTAAACAAGAATTATTAGCTAGTGGTGTGAAAGCCAATCAAATCATTTCTATTAATTTTGAAGATTTAGAGTTTGAACCGCTACAGGAGTATCATGCCCTCCATGAGTATATAGTAGAACGATTGATTTCAGAGACTCCCATGTATGTATTTTTAGATGAAGTGCAGCATGTACCACAATTTGAGAAGGTCGTAGGGAGTTTATTTATCAAACCTAATGTGGATATTTATATTACAGGTTCAAATGCATATTTTATGTCTTCTGACATTGCTACATTGTTAACTGGAAGATATGTACAAATAGAGATGTTACCTCTTTCTTTTAAAGAATTTCATAGTGCATATAGTCAGCAAAACTTGTTAGATATGGATATATACAATTTGTATATCGAGCATAGTTCCTTCCCTAGGCTTGTACATGTTGAAGATGATGAAAGTATTGATGAATATTTAGAAAGTATTCTTAATACGGTTGTTCTGAAAGATATTGTGACGAGATTAAAAATTACAGATGTGCCTTTATTATTGGATATTATTAAATATCTATTAGCTAATATAGGGAGTTTGATTAATCCAACGAAAATTGCGAATACGCTCACTAGTTATGGTCGCAAAACGGATAATAAAACGGTTGAGAAGTATTTACAAGGTCTCAAAGATGGTCTTTTAATCTATGAAGTTGACCGATTTGATGTAAAGGGAAAAGCGTTGTTGCAGCGAAATGCTAAATATTATGTTGTAGATAGTGCATTCCGTAAGTTTTTATTAAGTCGTACAGATTCGGATCGCGGTCATATACTCGAGAATATTGTATATTTGGAATTAATTAGACGTGGTTACCGTGTTTATGTAGGGCATCTACAAAATGGTGAAATAGATTTTGTAGCTAAAAAGCCACATCGTTTAGAGTATTATCAAGTAAGCTATACCGTAATGGAAGATACTACGTTACGACGTGAATTATCACCGTTAGAGAAACTTGATGATAACTATCCTAAATATTTACTTACAATGGATGTGTTACATAAAACAGATAATCATAATGGTATAGAGCAAAAGAATGTTTTAGATTGGCTACTAGAGTAGGTGAAGTAGCTTTCACAAAAATGCAGAAAAATACCGATAAAATTAGCCTTTAGCCCTTAAAAATGCTATAATATTATGATGAATTATAATCAGTGTTAGTAAAATGAGGTGAGATTGTGGCAGACCAACAATGGTCCCACGGGAATATTCATCCCGTTCAGATTGATAAAGAAATGAAGAACGCCTATATCGATTATGCGATGTCCGTAATCGTAATGCGTGCTCTTCCAGATGTGCGCGATGGCTTGAAACCAGTGCATCGTCGTATTTTGTACGCGATGCACGAAACAGGCATGACGCCAAATAAACCGTACAAGAAATCCGCTCGTATCGTCGGTGACGTACTCGGTAAATATCATCCACATGGTGATCGCTCCGTTTACGACGCAACGGTTCGTTTAGCGCAAGATTTCAATACGCGCTACCTCTTGGTAGACGGCCACGGTAACTTTGGTTCCATCGACGGCGATAGTGCCGCTGCGATGCGTTATACCGAAGTACGTATGGCGAAAATTACGCAAGAAATGCTCGCTGATATCGACAAGGAAACTGTTGATTTCATGCCGAACTATGATGAAAGCTTGCAAGAACCTACAGTATTGCCAGCGAAGATTCCAAATCTTCTCATCAATGGTTCCAGCGGTATCGCTGTAGGGATGGCGACAAATATTCCGCCGCACAACCTTAACGAGGTATGTAATGGCCTTACCATGCTCATCGATAATCCAGATGTAACTGTGGACGAATTGATGACGCAAATCAAAGGTCCAGACTTCCCGACTGGGGCGCTCATTTTGGGCCGGGAAGGCATTAAAAAAGCATACTCCACAGGTCGTGGCAGCGTAAAAATGCGTGCTCGTGCAACCATTGAAGAAATGGCGAAGGGCAAGCATAAAATCGTAGTGACTGAGATCCCATACCAAGTTAACAAGGCTCGTGTTATCGAAACGATTGCAAATTTGAGCCGCGACAAGGTTATCGATGGAATCACAGCACTTCGCGATGAATCTGACCGTCAAGGTCTGCGCATTGTTATCGAATTGCGCGCTGACGTGCAACCAGATATCGTTCTTAACAAATTATATAAACATACTCAACTTCAAGAATCTTTCGGCGTGATTATGTTGGCTCTCGTAGACGGTCATCCTCGCGTATTGAATTTGAAAGAAGTATTGGGTTACTACTTGGATCATCGTCTCAATGTAATCGTGCGTCGTACTCAATTCGAGCTTAATAAAGCCGAAGCGCGTGCTCACATCTTGGAAGGCTTGTTGATCGCTCTCGACCACATCGATGAAGTTATCGCTACAATCCGCAGTTCCCAAACTGACGAAATTGCACGTAACGCATTGATGCAAAAATTCGGGCTTTCAGAAAAACAAGCAGTAGCCATCCTCGACATGCGTTTACGACGTTTAACAGGCTTGGAACGCGAAAAAATCGAAGACGAATACAAGGAATTGTTGGCATTAATCGAAGACTTGAAAGCTATCTTGGCTAGCGAAGCGCGTCAACGTCAAATCATCAAAGACGAACTCGATGATATGAAGAAAAAATACGGCGACCCTCGTCGTTCTGAAATCACAATCGATACGTCCGACCTTGATGTAGAGGACCTCATCGCTGACGAAGAGATGGTTATTACCTTGACTAAACAAGGTTACATCAAACGGATGAACGCGAACGTATATCGCAACCAACATAAAGGTGGCGCTGGCGTTATCGGCATGAAGACGAAGGAAGACGACTATGTAACGCAAATTATGCATGTACGCACGCATAATACATTGTTATTCTTCACGTCCGCTGGCCGTGCATATCGCTTGAAAGCATACGAAGTGCCAGAAGCAGGTTCTCGTAATTCTCGCGGTACCGCTATGGTTAACGTATTGCCACTAGCTGTAGGCGAATCCGTTACAACTATGATCGACCTTGAACGCGTTCAAGAAGATGTAAACTTATTCATGGTAACTGAGTTCGGTGTTGTAAAACGTACAGCTATCGAAGAATACCGCAACATCCGTCGTTCTGGTCTCAATGCCATCAACCTCGATGAAGGGGATCACTTGATTTCCGTCAACGTAACGACTGGCAACCAAGACATCTTGCTTGGTACTAAATTGGGTATCGCTATTCGCTTCAATGAAAACGACGTTCGTCTCATGAAACGTGCGGCTCACGGCGTACGCGGCATTAAACTTAATGCGGGCGATGTGGTTGTAGGCGCTGGTGTTCTTAATGCTGATGAAAGCGAAGCACAAGTGTTTACTATCTCCGAAGAGGGTTTCGGTAAACGCAATGATGCGGAAGCTTACACATTGCAAAAACGCGGTGGTAAAGGCTCTAAGAACTTCAAGATTACGAACAAAACTGGCGACGTAGTATCCGTAGAGGTTGTTCATAACGATGACGAAGTTATGCTTATCTCTGAACAAGGCAAAATCATCCGCTTCAACATGAACGATATTGCTGTGAAGAAGGGCAAAGCTATTTCTGGTGTGAAAACACAAAACCTCGACGAAGGTGATAAAGTAGCTAGTATTGCTGTTATTCCAGGTGCTGAAATCGAAGACGAAGAAGCAGAATAATTTGTATTAATAGTATATGTAAGAAACTATGGGCGGCCATCTTAGATGGTCGTCTCTAGCGTTAAGGAGTTTAGATATGAAAAAATGGTTAGCTGCTATGTTTGCAGCAGGGGTTTTATTCTTAGGCGGCTTTGGTCAAGCTAGTGCTGCTGATTGGTACTATATCGATGCTGACGCAGATGATGCAGCATGGTTCATCGATAATGCATCTGTATACAAAACAGATGATGCGGCTACAGTACTTGTTAAAATTAACAATGTAGAAGGTTTCACATACATCTACACAGTACGCATTGACCGTAAAGAAAAAACATGGACAGAACTTGATACAACAGTATACAGCGCTGCAGGCGTAGCGTTATTGTCCAGCAAAGAAGCACAAAAACCTACAAAAATTGAAGATGATACCATGGGGGCGGAAGTTATGCAAGCCCTATGGGGAAAATAATATATCTTTAATACGTAAGTGACGTAACCCTTCATCAAAAAGCCTCCATAGCCGAGCTAAGTCATTTTTTGATGAAGGGTTACTTTTTTATTTAAAGCTATATTACTATTTCCTCATAGGGGCCTTGCTAGACATTCCTTGGGAGTTTATTTTAATTATGCAGTTTATAGAGTTTTTATTAGTAATATGCAATTATGGTGTTATAATGAAGGCGTAGGGAATTTATGGTATGCAGATTGCATAGTTATTTGAATTTTATAGTCAGGAGAGAATAGTTATGAAAAAATGGTTTGCTTGTTTAGCGGTAGCCGGTTTGTTATTCAGTGCTGGTGTGGGTGTGTCTCATGCTGAAAGTTGGTATGCATTAGATACAGACCAAGCTGGTCGTACTGGTTATATCGATAATGATTCTGTTGATAAGAACGATGCTCGTGCTACATTGCGCTTAAAGATTGTAGATCCAAATGGAGATCATTCCATTTACACAATGACATTTAACCGTGCTGATAAAACAGTACAACTCATTGATGTGACTACCTATAACCCACAAGGCTATATGATTGGCTCTGAAACATTGGCAAATACAAAAGTACAAATACAAGAAGGAAGTAACCTAGATCACGTGTATCACTTGATTTGGTAAATTTCCTCTACTAGTAGAAAGGGTTCTATCTCTCATCGACCTCCATAGTTACCTAAGTCGGTCTCAAAGAGATAGAACCATTTCTGCACATAAGATTATATTTACTCAAAACTGCGTAGGGGAAATAGTGACCTAAGTCGCCCTTAGAGATATATCCACCCGTTCTCTCATTTCCTAATGAGGAAATCTTTCCAACCTGCGTTTGGGAGTAGTGACCTAAGTCGGTCTCAAAGGGATAGAATCCCTTCTGCATGTATAATTAAATGTATCTAAATTATTTATTCCCTTATTTTGTGGTATAATTTAAGGGAATAATTTTATTTATAAGGGATTAGAGTAGAAAGGAGGTGTGTGTATGCGTCGTTTTGAGTATGGTCGGATTCAGTCTTTGTCGTGGGATATGGATATTTTAAGTCTTATCGCAGGGATTTACCGGGTGAATGGCAAGGAGGAGGTTTTGCTTTCACAGAGTCCTGCCATATTAGATTCTCTCGTAGAGTTGGCAAAGGTACAGAGTACAGAGGCGTCGAATGCGATTGAAGGGATTGTGACGACGAGTACGCGCCTTCGGCAGTTGGTAGCTGATAAGACTACGCCTCGAAATCGGGATGAGCAGGAGATTATGGGATATCGTGATGCCTTAAATGTTATCCATGAAAGTTATGATTCCATATCCTTGTCTCGGAATCATATTTTGCAGTTACACAAGATTTTGTATAATTACCAGTTCAATGCCCGCGGTGGACAGTTAAAGAGTGTACAAAATTATATTAGTGCTACCTATCCCGATGGACGTACAGAGGTGTTGTTCACTCCCCTAGCGCCTTATGAAATGGCGGAGGCTCTCGCCCAGATTTGTGCTGAATATAATCGTGTTGTAGGTAATGGAGAGGTGGAGCCACTCTTAGCCATTCCTATTTTTATACATGATTTCTTATGTATTCACCCATTTAATGATGGGAATGGACGCATGAGCCGTTTGTTAACGACATTATTGTTGTACCGTAGCGGCTTTATGGTAGGTAAATATGTATCGTTAGAGGCTAAGATTGCAAGACATAAGGATATGTATTATGCTGCTTTACGCGAGTCTAGTGATACTTGGTATGATGAAAGTTCCTGCCCTATACCGTTTATTTGCTATTGGTTACAAATGCTGTTAGCCGCGTATCATGACTTTGAGGACCGTAGTTCTATACTGGCAAATAGTGGTTCAGCAATGGATCAGGTGAAAGCAGCTATCGATAGTCATCTAGGGGCTTTTACAAAGCAAGATATTAGAGAATGGTGTCCAAATCTCAGTGATAGTTCCATTGAAGGCGTCATACGTACCCTTGTGAAGGATGGTCATATTCAACGTAAAGGTGGGGGACGGTCTACCTATTATGTGAAGTCTTAATGTTTGGAATAGATATTCTAATAATTGAGCACGTTTGTCTTTCATAAAATATTTAGTTTCATCGAATATACTAGAGTTCATATTCTTGTATTTAATTCGAGAGGTAAAAATATGAAAAAAACATTGGCAGCTGTTTTGGCAGCAGGCGCTTTATTCATTGGTGGTATTGGTAGTGTTGATGCAGCAAATTGGTATACAGTTGGTACAGATAGCAATGGTATCACTTGGTCTATTGATAACGATTCTGTTAAAAAAGATGACAAAAAAGCAACTTTGGACATCAAAGCTATGGACTATGAAGGTTACCACTACATCGTAACTGAAGAGTTCAACCACAAAAAACGCGAAGTAAAAGACGTTAAGGTAACTCTTTATAACCCACAAGGTTATGTTGTGAAAGAAGAACAACCTAACAAATCTACTCGTAAGGTTGAACAAGGCACTCCTGCATACGCTGTGTACACACTTATCTGGGGTGACAAATAATCTGATCCTTCGAGGGGTATGATTCTTTGTGAAAGCTTCACACACGCACGTTCTCATTAGAGGGCGTGCGTTTTTTCTTTTATTTAAATTGATGTACGTTTTTATTTAAATTGACGTGCGGTTTTCTTTTGTTTTAATTCCCGAAAAGTTGGTGAATTATTTACTCATTCGTGGTACAATGGGAATATTATTACGCATTTATGTAATTTCTATCTTGTTGAAATATACTGACGTACAATGTCATATAGAATGTCACTTATAATTTCATGCGCAATATTATGGTATCTAGAGAGGGTTGATTGACCATAATTTTGCACAAAAGTGTAACATTTCTGCATAGTATAAACTTTCACCATAGCGTATACTAGAGGTAAGATGTGGAAGTACGCCTTGAGCACAGTGCTCCGTAGTTTGGCCTAATTTCCCAAAAGGTTTGATAGTTTTAGTTTGTTAGAGGAGGTCCTCATGTCTCAATACGAATTTATCGATAAACGTGTGCCGATTGCGCTCGACAATCCATCCATTTATCACGACATTTCCAAGTGTAAAAACTGTACGTTATGCCGTCGCGCTTGTGCGGACGTAATGAGCGTACTCGACTACTATGATCTCGATGCAAACGGCGACGTGCCTGTATGTATCCACTGTGGTCAATGTGCGGCTGCATGTCCATTCGACTCCATGCATGCTAAATCCGAGCTTGAAAAGGTGAAAGCAGCTCTTGCAGATCCTGAAAAAATCGTAGTTATCCAAACAGCTCCAGCTGTTCGCGTAGCTATCGGTGAAGGCTTCGGCTACGAACCAGGTACATTCCTTGAAGGTAAAATGGTTGGTGCTTTGCGCGCATTAGGTGCAGACTATGTAGTAGACACTAACTTCGGTGCAGACTTAACAATCATGGAAGAAGCATCTGAGCTTGTAGAACGTCTTAAAACTGGCGGTCAAATTCCTCAGTTCACAAGCTGCTGCCCAGCGTGGGTACGCTTTGCGGAAATCTACTTCCCTGAATTGATTCCTAACTTGTCTTCCACACGTTCTTGTATCGCTATGGAAGCGGCTATGATTAAAACATACTTTGCTGAGAAAAAAGGCATTAATCCTAGCAACATCGTATCTGTATCTGTAAACCCTTGTACTGCAAAAAAAGCAGAAACAAAGCGTGAAGAAGAAAATGCAGCAGCTCGTTTCTATGATGACGAATCCCTTGGCATGGATACAGACATTTCCATTACAACTCGTGAGTTCATCCGTTGGATTCAAGAGGAAAATCTCGACTTCAATGCTATTGAAGAGTCCCAATTCGATGACTTAATCGGTATGGAAACTGGTGCATCCATCATCTTCGGTAACACTGGCGGTGTTATGGAAGCAGCTATGCGTACAGCGTATAAGCTCATCACAGATAAAGAGCCACCTCCATATGCTTTGACACACCTCGAAGACGTTCGTGGTATGGAAGGCGTAAAAGAGGCCACTGTTCAATTAGGTGATGACGTTACATTGTCCGTTGCTGTAGTACATGGCGGTAAAAATACACGTGACTTCCTTAACGCGTTGAAAGATAGCGATAAACACTATGACTTCATCGAGGTTATGGCTTGCCCAGGCGGCTGTATTGGTGGCGGCGGTCAACCGCGCACTAAATTGCCGCAAGCTGTGAAAACTAAGGAAGCTCGTATCGGTGGTCTTTATGAAGCCGATGCTAACTACAAATGGGTTGCTTCCTATGAAAACGAAGAAATCCAAACGTTATACAAAGACTTCTTAGGCGAACCATTGGGACATAAGGCACACGAACTCTTGCATACACACTACACAGACCGCAGCGCGGTGCTTGGTGATCGCAAAGACGTAACACCTGAAACATGCCCAACATCCCCTAAATATAAGGGCTAATCGTATTACAAATTAGCTAATTTACTCAGTACGAGTTGTTTCGAATGTATTTTGGCGATGAATACATCGATACATTAGCGTGGCTAGACTGGTATATGAGTAACTAACTGAACAGAAATAAATCCTACGGGTCATGAGTGACTTGATACTTATGTAGACATTGACTACTGAGTGTCACCTTACATGCGATTCGTAGGATTTTTATGTATAACCTTCTTATAGTTTTATATATGTTATATGTATGAATTGCCTTTTATATTAATTATTACTACTACTTTATAACTTTATTATGATAAATTGATATAGAAAACTAGCTTTCACATGAGGAAAAGATGAATTATATAGTGTATAATATATAGAAAGGTAACATGTAAGAGAGTATTACAAGGAGTTTTGTGGAGAGATGAACTTGTTTTTACGGCGTGCCCTATGTAGCATGGCCTTGATTGTCGCCGCTATCGGTACTGCGGGATGCCAGCATGAGAGTCAGGCAGAGCAGGAAGAGGTACGAACTGTGTCGTATCGGGCTGTCATGCAATCTGACAAGCCTGTCCCTGAGAAGGTAAATACCTGGCTCGGGGCTATGTCTCAAGAGGACAAGATAGGCCAGCTGATGATGATTAGCCTTCATGGCAGCACGGTAGGACAGTCCCAAAAGGACGTCATCAGGAAATACCGTGTGAGCGGCGTTATGCTAACCAATGAAAATCTAAATAATAAAAACCAGGTGAAAGCTTTCACAAACGATATCATGCAAACGGCTACGACGGCGAGCATGGTTACGCCATATATAGCGATTAATCGGGATAAGGTGTTGCGTTCTAATGAAAGTTTCTTGCGTTTGCCAGAGCCAAATCGTTGGGGCCAATTGCCGATGGAACGGATTATCAATCTAGCGACTCGATCGGCTATTGAAATGCATGATATGGGCTTTAACCTCATCATGGGGCCGAATGCAAACCTTGGTGTACCGAATGTGTCCTATACATCGGATCCTACGTGGGCAGGCCATATGGACCTCGCCATGGCGGAGCGTTACCAAATCAACCAAATGTGGTTTGGCTATAACTACTTCCCAACGGTGAGCCTTGGCGACGCATCCTTTGAGACCGCTAATGATGCGAAAGCATACCTCAATACTACGGATGTAGCTGTATTCAAACGACTCATTACACAGACGACAGCGAATACATATATGCTCGTTATGAGCCATGTGCAAATTCCAGCTATCGACAATGCACACTTGGCCAGCACTTCTAAGGTGATTATCACGGATTGGCTACGGCATGAGCTTGGCTATAATGGAGTGGTCATGACAGACCGTGTCGATGTAGGCGCCTTGCAAGCAAACCAAAAAATAGGGGACTTTGCGGTAGAATCCATCGTGGCAGGCAGTGATCTCGTTCTTCTTGATGCGGACACCGTTCACATCGATGAGGTCCATCGAGCATTAACCCAAGCCGTGGCGAACGGAACGATTACCAACGACCGCCTTAATGATGCGGTTAAGCATATTTTGCTCATGAAGATGCAAACGCAAATGCCACAATAATGTTAGGAACGCCTTCGAAGGTATCGTCCATAAACATAACTATTACATATACATATACATATACATACAGATATACATATAAACAAATACACAAATACACAAATACACAAATTTACAAGACGTGCTTATCCTAGATAGGCACGTCTTTTTTTATACTTTCCTCTGTATAGTCGTATTGGGGATGCAACTGTATAGAATGTAGTAAATATGGGAACTTTCACAAACATATGGGTAAAAAGTAAACCATTAAATAAGTATATTTTATGAGTAAAAAATTTAACATAATCAAAAGTCATGTTAATAATATGAAAATAAGTTTAAATTTGTTTTAAATTTATGATATAATAGTCTCCATAGAATGTTGGAGGTGAGAGTATATGAATTTTGTGGGACGTGCTGAGATTATTGAGAGTATCCAGTCCCGTATTGCGATGAATCAAATGAGTTTGTGTGTTGTGTATGGTCCGCATCGCAGTGGCAAATCCTATGTGGCTTCCCAGCTTGTGCGCCGTCATAAGGCGTTATACTTGGCGGGTCGCATGGCTAATGAAGCAATCCATGTAGCCGATATGAATCGAGCTCTTGAGGCACGTTTTGTTCCTACCGATGGGCAGGATAAATTCGAACCGATCACTAGCTTGCAAGAGGCCTTTGATGGTTTATTTGAAAGTAGTGTAAAAACGCCTCAGACTGTGGTGATTGATGACTACCCTTCCTTGGTGGAGGCTGTACCTCAGTTCCCTATACACTTGCGCGATTTGTTAGATACTTATAAAGAAACGAGCCATTTGAACATCATCTTGATGGCGAATGGGTTAGAACAGCTCGATGGCCGCATCATTGGCGATCGCAGCTTGATCGGTCCCTATGTGTCGGAATATTTCGAGGTGAAACCGTTCTCTTTGGTGGATATGAAATCCTTGGGCCTTCACTATGCGAAGGATGACTTGCGTACCGTGTTTGCCGTAACAGGTGGTTTGCCTGCTTATGTGCAGTACTTTGATAATGGTGAAAGCATCGATACGAATATCATTAATTTGTTCTTCTCCGTATCGGGCGCCCTCTTTGAAGAAACGCAGCATATTTTACATCGAGATATGAAAAATATAACCGGTGCTAATGCGATTCTATCTGGCCTTGCTACACTAGAGAGACCATACTATGTGGAGTTGTTGCAAGCTAGCCAAATTAAAAGCGGCACCTTTACATCTCGCTTAAACGACTTGATGGCCATGGGCCTTGTAGGTCGTATCCAAGCGAATAGCCGTGGACCAGCGAAGTACGCTGACTACCACTTCACAAATAGCATGTTCCATTTCTGGTACCGCTATGTGTATAAATACTGGGGCGACATCGTCCGTGGCAATGGTGCAGACGTGTACCAAACCTACGTAAAACCACAACTCAAAGACTTTGTGGAAGCCTCCTGTATTGCAATGTAATCAGACAATTTAAAATATGATTACCTGTACAGTTATTTGTAAGATCAGAATACGTTATTCCTAACGTGTATATTAGTAATCGTAACTTATGTACTATTACCCAATGGTAGTACTAATTCCTCTAAAAAAGACACCATATTCCTCTGTGGTGTCTTTTTTGTATTATTTTCAGCAATTATCTATCTAGGTGTATAGTTATGTCTTTTAATGAATAGAAATTAATATTACATTGTAGCAGAATATGTAGAAATTCTAAGGAATTGCCAATTTGTCAAAATCCCCGTTCCGCGCTATTGTTTAGATAAGCGCTATGCCATGGCAGGAAAGGGGATTTATGTTATACACAAACGAAGAACCGTTAGTACAACGAACCTGTATTAAAACTGCAAGCTTACAATCTGAGGAAATATCTTTAAAGGGAACATCTTCCAAAGAAGTACTTTCTAAGAGACCTTCTTCTAAGGAACTAGAATCTAAAAAGATACTTTCTAAGGAGTCAGAGTACAAGGTGCCAGAGGAGTTGAAATTACAGACCCTTATCTGTGGTCATCAGGTGTTAACCTCCTTATCGGATAAGAGTCTCGTGTCGATTTGTCAAAATCCGAATATGCGGATTCAGACGGTTGGGTACCAGCCGTGGTCCGCTGATGAGTTACGCCATGATGCGGCTCAAATCGAGCTCTGTCGTAGGTATCGACCACTCATCTTACACTATACGAATAAGACGGGGAACCGCGAGTTCCGTGAAGACCTAGAGAGCTATCTATGGGCCATCCTTTTAGAATCGATTTATAGCTTTGATTTGAAAGGTTCCGTGCCGTTTCCTGGCTTTGTGAAAGCTGGTGTTAGGTATGGTTACATGCGGTATTGGAAGCGGGAGCGGTTGCGTAATCATCGAGAGATTCATATACCAGACCGCATCACCGATGATGGTGAGGTAGCTGTTGGTATGGATATCTTCTCATCTGGAGAAAATATAGCTGACATGATTATGACGGCCGATGAGGAACAACGACTGCGAGCTCGCCTTGTATGGGCTCTCGGCAGATTATCTCCAGATCAACAAGACCTACTTCGCCGTGTGTACGGTGATTGTAAAAGCCTCGTATCCATCAGCGAAGAGTTGAACTGTAGTCGCCAAGCTATCCAACGGCGTCATGAACGAGCCCTGCGGAAGCTGCGTAGATACTTGACGACAGACTTTAAGAAACTACGAGTACACTAAATACGAATGCAATAAGCCTATACATTCATTAGAGCTATACACGTATTAGAGTTATATGCATATGAGATTCTTAGAACTCTGAATCGATTAGAATATGTAGTGTAAGCATACGAGAGTTAGTCTATTAGAGTCTAGTTCGTATTAAATAATATGTGTTAATATAATTTAATTTCTTATTTATATTCTGTTTTTTGTATAATTACGTTAATCGCGATTAACAGATATACATAAAATATGCAATTCTCAATTTAAATGAGAAAATAATGACACATAAAGGTATATATTACTTTTACAAGATCATAAAGTCTTTAATTTTACATAAATTTCTATAGTTTTGTGTATATATTTACAAATTATACAGTGTGATATACAATTAAACCAACAGCAGATTAAAGCATGCGAATCTGCTTTCACAGAACACGTGTTCATTGTATTGTTGAAAGGAATGTTCCTAAGTTGAGGGGAGAGAATTCCTATGATGACATGTAATGAAGTACCAGTAGCGGTAGCCACTTGGCTATCTAAGGGAGAGAATTTGGATTTGATCTATACGAATCCGAAGAATCATATTGTTTGTTTTATTCCTACCTATGAACCTGGCGGCGGTGACAGCACGATGTGCTATTTCGTCGATGGCCGTCAAGAATTGGTGCATCTGCCAATTCGTACCATCCTGCGAGAGCTGGCCTTACAAGAAGGGTTGAGGCCGAATTACATCATGACCAGCGACGGTCGGCGCAGCAGCTATACGGCGCCTAAGACTTATGGGCCGCACCTGACCTTTGGGCATATTAAATGTAGACGCCCTATCGGCAAGGACGTGGTGTACGGACTCTTTAACGTGGCGATACCTTATCAATACATCGTCACCGATGGTCCTGATCCAGATACGAGCTACATTCACGTGGGTGACTTTAAACCTATTTTGGTGTACCAAGCCCCACACCACGTGAAACACAAGCTGAACGAAGCCATGCTAGAACACTGTAACTACGTGCGCAAAATGCTAGCCCGCATCAAACTCAGCCAAAACCCACAAGTTGTGGCCGAACTATTTATCGCCTGGAGAGACCTAACAAGATAAAACCTTAGGGGGAAGAGAAGAAAAAGTAGGGGAGATGAAGTAATGGGGGAGAGACAGAGAGGAGGAACTATAGGGAGAAAATAACATAGGGGAGATATAAATAAAAGGTTATCATTAAGACAACTCAAATAACGATTCCTCTTACAGAGCTATCTTGTCACGAGATAGCTCTGTTTTCATATATTTTTCATTGTTTGCATAATTCATGATATAATATACATAAAATATATCAATGCTAATCTTATTATTTATCTAAATTATGTATTATTTATAGGTATTTGGGGGAAATATTATGGATAATAAAGGGGAGAAAAGATTTCTTATAGGAGATATTGCAGTTTTCCTAATGGCAGGTATTAGTGTATTCTGGCCGGTTATGCTTATTGGGGTGGCTTTAATCTTACTAATTAGATATCATTATTGGGCATTAATTGAAAATGAAGTTTATAAAGAGTATATTTTGAATAAAAATCTTATTCAGGATATAGAGGCTAACCAATCTAACCTAGCTACACTAAAAGAGACTATTGAAAAAGAAAAAGCGAAGATAGAGCATGATATTGAGGTACGGATTAGTAAAAAGAATATAGAGCTTAATCAGTTATGCTCGGAAATTTCAAAAGTTCAAGATGAGCTGAAAAATAAGAAGCAAGAGGTTGAGAATTTAGAGCCTTTAGTAACAGTAGTTAATATAGATACTGAAGGACTTGAACTTGCAACATCTCAAGAATTAAAAAATATATTATCTAGATATAAGTTAGAAGAAGCTGAATTAGTGAAAAATAATACTGCTATAGATGTGCTTATAAACGATGATAAAAAGTTTATTACAACTCAAATACGTCAGATTTTACGTTCGTTTAATGCTGAATGTGATTTAGCTATATCTAATGTCACACTTAAAAATATTGATACCATGAGGAATAAAATCCTAAGATCTTATGAAACTCTAAATAAGATATATAAATCTGATGGAGTACAAATTACAAAAGAGTTTCTTGAAAATAAGTTGCAACAATTAATTACAGCACATTCGTATCAAGAAAAATTAGAAGATGAACGAGTACAAAAGAAACTTATACAAGAACAATTAAAAGAAGAAGAAAAAGTTCGTCGTGAAATCGAACGTGAAAAGGCTAAAATTGAGAAAGATGAAACTCAGTTTAAAAATGAAATCTCTAAGCTTATGAAATACTTGCAGAAAACGGATAATGAAGTTGAAAAGACCCTTTACATAGATAAGATTAAAGAATGTGAAGAAAAACTTTCTGAACTTGAAACTGTTAAGTCTGATGTTTTAAATCGAGAAAAGAATACGCGGGCTGGTTTTGTTTATATTATTTCGAATATAGGGTCATTTGGTGAGAATATTTTTAAAATTGGTATGACTAGACGACTTGAACCTATGGATAGAATTAAAGAGTTAAGTAGTGCTTCTGTACCATTTGAATTTGATGTTCATGCACTAATATTTTCAGATGATGCACCTAGCTTAGAATCTATTTTACATAATACTTTTAGAGAATATGAGGTTAATAAAGTAAATCATAGAAAAGAATTCTTCGCTATTCCACTGGAAAAAATTGAAAAAGTTGTAACCGAACATCATAATGCAACCGTACAATGGACTTATGATGCGGCTGCAGAAGAATATAGAGAATCCATAGCTCTATAATATATTTTGATAACTAATTATTATAAAAAGATCTAAAATAAAAGTTTACATAATCTGCACCTATTTTCTAGGGTAGATATAATTAAGCTGCTCTTTGGGAATGAGTTCGGTATTCTACTGGATTCATTCCTTTTAGTTTAATATTAATATATTTTATATTGTAATCATCAATATAATTTGTTAATAATATCTACATAAGAAGTAAACTTTTCTAAATATAACACTCCCGATTTAAGCGAGCCAGAAAAGTTTTCATCAGGCTATTATCCCAATAGTTTCCTTTTTCAAAACATACTTTTGATGACAGCATGATTTTTTATGTTTTCTCTAGGCTCTACTTTGGTACTGCCATACCTAAACTGAATGTAGTATCCATCCTTAATTATTGGGGGGGTCCTGGAATATTTTATCTAGTATAGATAATACCTGTACTTATACAGGTCACTCAGATATTTCCTAGGATAGAATTTTATCGTTATATATATTTAAGATTAGTGATAAATAAACCTTACGCTCAAATTATTGAAATTCTATAATATACGGTCGCTCTAATAATTATGAGTATTAAGTTATATACATCACAAAGTAAATTATTATTTATCCTTTTATATTTTATATTGAAATCTTTATTGATAAATGCTATTATTGAGTTTTTGAATTTAGCTATGGTATAGTATAAAAATATGGAGACTTTTTAATAATTTAAATTTTTGAGGTAGCTTTATTTACTATTGTAAAATAAAGGGTTTGATTTTGTACTTAGGGTTTAAATAAGCGATGTTTTATATTATTGAAGTTATTCTATAATTACCGATTAGGATTTTAAGTGAATATATGGAAAAATTAGACATACTTGAATTAGGAAATAAATTTAGAAGCCGTCTTTTTAATAATGAGGATGATATAAAGATTTATACTTATTCTGATATAATTTCACCTATTCAAAAAAGATTTGCTCCAGATGCTAGATTTTTATCAGAATTTACATTTGCAAAAGGTGGTCGTGCAGATGGCACAATAGGAAATCTAGTTTTTGAATACAAGCGTTTTGAATATTTTAATAAAGAATCTGGTATTAATGAAGCTTTATATGGGCGTTCTAGCAATAAAAATGATAGCGGATTGTATCAATATATTATTAGTAGTATAGAGGGAGATACTGTTAATGATTCAATTCTAGATACATTTGGTATTGGTTTTGATGGTCAGACATGGATTATTGCTCGATTTGCAAAATCATTAGAAAGTAACCTGCTAGATTTAACAAGAACACGTTTTAAGGATTTGTATAATGAGGATTATATTGATTGTCAATATGCATTTCAATATAAAAAGTTTAACTTATATGAAGGAATAGAACAGTTAATAACATTATTTACCTCCACAAATAAAACTAAAATTACGAAGGATAACTTGAATACAGTTTTTAACCCTAAAAACGAGATGGTTGCCAATGCAGTGCGTGCCATTTATTCTATTGCTGAAGAAGAGTTTTCAATTGATTATCCTAAACGTACTTCAACGTTATTTAATGAATGGAATAAATCATTCGGAGCTATGTTTGGACATGAAGATGAGGAAACAGAATTTAATGAGACTACGGATGTAATCAAGAAACTATATAATTTAGATGACTCTGTAAATGTTGATATGCGGATATTTTTATTTGCTACTCAAACATTTTTTAATATTGTTTTGAAACTCTTGATTGATGCGTTTATAAGAACTTTGATGAATCCTGGTGAGTATTTTACTTATCATAGAAGTTGGAGTGAGATTACTGAGCTATTTGAAGGTAGTAATAGCGAAGAGAATGATTTTATCGATAATTTTTTTGAAATTCATTATTATGAGTGGTTCACATACTTATACGAGGAAGCTCATCAGACTAAGATGACAAATATCATTCAGGATGTCTCAAGTTTGCTGAATAAATTCGATTTGGCGACTTTCAAGGTTCGCCCTGAAAGTGTGCAAGATATCCTTCAAGAGATTTATATGACCTTGATTCCTGATAAGTTTAGGCATTTACTAGGTGAATACTTTTCTCCAGATTGGATTGTAGAACATGCTTTAAATCGAATTGGTTATCAGGGCCAAGCAGATAAGAAACTAATAGATCCTACATGTGGTTCTGGTGCATTTATTATTCAAGCTTTAAAAAGATATATAAATGCAAAAAATAATAATATAGATGTTAATGAAGCTATCAATATTACAAAAAATATTGTAGGGATTGACTTAAACCCAATTTCAGCAGTTTCAGCAAAAGCAAATTATATTCTGACTCTATTTAGCTCTTTAGATTTTTCTAGTGTTCGTAAATTACAGATTAAAAAGCCTATAACTATACCTATTTATATAGCTGATTCAGTTTTATCTCCTATTGTTTTTGCGGAAGAAAGTGTTGATACATTTACTGCAAAAACCACAGTTGGAGATTTTGTACTACCGAAGTTTAAGAGCTTTGAAGACTCAGCAGATTTTCTTGATGGGTTGGGGAATTCTATTGCGAATTCTAGAAGCTTTGCTGTATATAAGTCAATTGAGCTAGGGCGATTTAATTTATCTGATAAACAAGTTGACATTGTAAAAGTATTGTATGAAAAATTAAATATATTACATAGAACAGCACAAGATTCATTCTGGGGAAAAATATTAAAAAACAGTTTTGCACCAGTTATGTTAAAGCAGGGATTTGACTATGTAGTAGGAAACCCACCTTGGATTGCATGGAAAGCAATGAGTAAAGTGTATAGAGCTGGTACATTGGATGTATGGAAAAGTTATGGTATTTTTGAAAAGAATGCTTATGATAAAAAGACTACACATGATGATTTTGGTATGGCTGTTACTTATGTAGCATTAGATCAGTATTTAAAAAATAATGGGCATTTATACTTTTTGTTACCATGGACGTTCCTAAAGTCAACAAAAGGAGGAGAAGGCTTTAGAAAATTTTCGATTACGCGTAACGAACAAAATATTCCTATTAAAGTAGAACTAGTAGATGACTTTAATGATGTTCAAATCTTTAAGCCTAAGCATACGGTTCGTACTATTGGTGTTTTAATGACAAAGGGTAAACATATGAGTTATCCAATGAAGTCTTGGTTTTCATGGACTTATCGAGAAAAAAGACCAATTGGAGCTCATGATAGATTAAATGAAATTATAAAATATCTTCAGTTTGATATTCTACATGCGAGACCTATTAATTCAGATCGGCTTACTTCTAGTTGGCTAACATTAAAAGAAAATGAGCTTAAGATAGTGGATAAAGTTCTATTAAATGGTGATAGAAATGTTTATAAAGGTCGAAAGGGAATTGAGCCAGCTGGTGCTAAGGGAGTATATATTCTAAAAGATTTAACTCGGGAACAAAATGGATTAATTTCATTTGTAAACGATATGTCTAGACAAAGAAGAAAAGATATAAAAAATAAGGGAGAACAACCGGGTATAATTGAGGAAACATATATTTACCCAATGTTGGGAGGAAGAAATATTCAGAAATGGAAAGTGGTATCAAATGAATATATGCTTGTACCACATAATATTGATACCCCTTATGGCTTAGATGAATTAAAGCTAGCTGAATGTGCACCAAGAACCTATAAATGGTTGGAGTTTTATAAAGAAGGGCTATTAGCTAGCCGTATTCAAAATGGTAAATTTTATAATCCTGATACGCAACCTTGGTATCGATTAGATAATGTTGGTGAATATACTTTTTCCAAGTATAAAGTCATTTGGAAAGAGCAAAGTAGCAAGTTTGCAGCAGTTGCAATTGGAACATCTGAACTGCTGTCAGAAAATATTTTTAATACTAAGAAAAAACCTATAGTTGTTGATTCAAAAGTGTTACTTTTAGCCACAGAATCTATGGATGAGGCATATTATATAGCCGGAATAATTAATTCAGGTATAATTAGCTCTATAATTGATGCATATGCTATTGGATTGAATAGAGGAACTGATATATTAGAAAATATAAAAATTCCTAAATATGACTGGAAGAATGATTTGCATGTTAAGGTTTCGAATATTTCTAAAAAAATCCATGAATTAGCAAAAAATAACAAAAATTATGGGAGTGAAGAGGATTTACTAAATAAATTAGTTGCGCAAATTTATAGTGTATAATTGTTAAAAAAATACTAAGAAGTGATATTTTCTCCTATTAGTAGTAAAATATTTTAAGATATATATTAAGACTTATATTATTCATGATTTAGGTAATAGATACTTTATATAAGCATAAAAACAGCGTAATTAAGTTTGTATATATACTTAAACAAGTATGAAAATATAGGTCTTTTGGTATACAATTTTAAAGAGTGTGTCGGGAATCCAACCTGAAGCATCACGTAAGAAGCGGATAGTTTGCCTTTGAACTATCCGCTTTTGATATAATATAGATTATTACTGAAATAATAATCTATATTATAAGATGACCTTAATAAAGAGTATAAATATACTAGTGATATTATGATGTATACTTTGTAGATAGTAATTTTTATAACCGAGCAATAAAATCTTATTATAATCATAATAACAGTATTACTGAAGAGCAACATAAAGATATCATTGAAAATTATTTAAGATATAATTGTATGTTTAAGTTGACTAATCTTTAAAGATTAGTTGCCGGATTAATTAGTATTGAGCTAGATAATGAGCGGTTAATAAATTACCCTATTACAAATACTAGTTTAGATTTTTTATACTCATTATAAAATAGTTTTTATGAAGACCTTGATTTGGATGAAGTTTATGGGATTAATGAATAAGCCTGTTGCGTAAGATGTGGAAGGTTTGTTATATCATTGTTATTATAATTTATCAAGAGAGCTAGGCAAGGATATACTATGTAAAACTTATATATCAAACTATAGTGTTATAGGTATTTGTGTTTTATGTTTTTGAAAGTAACCATGGACGATCTATTTGCTGCTTCTATTAATGCGAAATATTCTCCTCATTACTATTGTTATAGTATAGGTGTAGAGTTATCGTTTATCTTAGTTTGTTATTGTATGAGGTGGCATGTATGGACGTTTTAGGTAAATCTCAGCTTAATTATGTTGTTCAGTCGTATATAGGCAAGCAAATCATGATAGTTGTGCCTAGTCAGTCTATAGGGAAAGATATTGATGCGGAGGCGGGGTCTAATCATTTATCTCTTAACCGTCAAATAATATGTCGTTTAGATACTAACAATCAAGCTGTGTTAGGCTTACCTTATTCTTATACGACAGGCCGTAATTGGTGTCGTCATCATATTCATGGGGTTGTTGGAGATGAAGCTTTTGGTATGGAGCTCATTTGCTGGAGTCCTGATAGCTTAGAGGACTTACAAGAGGTAGCGGCATGGTATGCACATAAATATGGAGCCCATCATGTGCTATTTGTTTCCTTAAAGGGTGAAACTAAGATTTGGAATTATCAGGGTTCTAGGATTATAGGGCATCGTAAACTTGGCCAGTGGCAAGCAAATTATATTGAACTATATGGTCAAATGGTTGTGGACGATTTGAAGTGTAAGGGATGCACTTATCAATGTACCTCTATTGAAGAGGATTACCGTCTAGTTCGAGCGCCTCATTGTGACCGTAGTAATTTAGATGATTTTGGACAACTTTCTAGTCATTTAGGTTTAGACCACATTCTCTTTATTCCCGCACCTAATCATCAGGTAGAAGGCCGTACGATGGAGCAGTATCTAGCGTTTTTAGATGTGCCTTATGATAAGGTATATCATTCCTTTGCTAATGGAGAAAATTTCTTATATTATGTCCTTTATGTTCGCTATTGTAGGTTGAAATTAGTACTCGATGCACTACAGTTATTGGTTGATGACTACGAAAGCAAACCACTGTTATATGTAACACCAGAAGGTAATCTTTATATTTTGCAACAAGATATGAGCATACTGCAAGGCTGTGGAGTATTCTCTAGAACATCTTACGTAGCGATGTTTACTAAGTTAAATAAAGAAATCCTACAAATACAATTAGACAGAGACTTTCACTATAATCGGCCTAATATGTTTACGAGAATGGGTGGGGCAATGATACTTGGACAAATAAAATAACTATGTATAGTGAAAGGTTTATGCTTGGTCCATACATAGGCACGTTCTCTAGGATATAGTATACTTATACTAATGAGAGAACATGCTTATTATTGTTTGAGAGGTGTTGTATGAAACTGAAAAGTACCCTGTTGAGCTTAGCTGTGGCATTAGCTTTCACCATGCCTATTGATGCGGCGCAGTATACTGTTCCTGAAGGACAACCGCCTGTACCAGGGGCTGACGCTAGTATTCCAGATAATGCATATCAGAATTATCGTTACGATAAGACTCGCAATATTCCTACTGCTGATCACATTAAGAAAATGGAAGAGTATAATAAGCGAATTGATGGAGAGGTTCTTGAGAAGAAAGGTACTGTAGAGCAGGCAGAGCAATTAAAAAAAGCCTATGCGAAGTATTTGGATTTAATTACGCATGAATCTACTGTAATTTTATTGCACGAAGGAGACTATAAGGCTAAAGTGACATTGCCTATTTCCGTGGTAGAAAGTTATTTTGAGGACTTAAATAAAAAGGGTAAAGGCTCGTATGTTTTTGAACACAATGTTATTGCTGGTCTAGTAGGTGCTAATGAACAAGTTGAAGATTCAGGATTTAATAGAAATGATCAACGTAAAGGGGAATTTAAGTATCTGGGCATTAGTAAAGGCTATTGGGGAATAAGAGAGAAATATTCGAATGGGAATCTACCTGTAATGTATGCAGCGGTTACTTTTGCTCAATACCCAAATCAGATGTATATGGCAATCCTAGGTAACAAGAATCAGCCCGTTACAAAAAAGTTAGAATCTACAATGGCTAATTTTGTAATTCCTTCTATGCAGACACTAGATAATCTAGATAAAACTAGTGATACTATTACGTGGGATAATCTAACCTATCGACTACCTAAGGGTATGATGTTAGATCTTGAGGAAAAAAGTGATAACTTTCAAGGTCGCGTGTATGTTGGAGACGGTATGAAACTTGTTGTTGCACGTAGTGCCTTAGCAGATAAAGCGGTGCCTATACAGTTGTATACTCAGACTGTTTTAAAACACTTTTTTTATAAAAAGAATCCAATATTAGTAAAAGATATACCTCTTCAAGCAGCCTTGATATGGAATAATGGTGTTCCTTCTTATCTTTTGGAGCAATATAATCCAGGTAAGAAATCTCGTATTTTCCATCTGATAACAGATGATAAATATGAATACTATATTTCGCTTACCTATGAAGATGGTAACAATAAGTATAATCATATTGAACTACGTAATATAATGGAATACTTAGACTTCGGAAATGCCAAGCAATTAAGACATGCTAGTAATAAAAGAGTAAAGAAATAAGAAAAAGACCGTACTTTTAGGTACGGTCTTTACTGTATTTATCTATATATTTCTATTATTCGTTCCTTATTGTATCGTATATTAGTTCGTTCTATAATAGACTTAGGATAGTTGGACGAGGTTGGGCCTCTCTTCGTTTTTGAAGGGAGAGTTGCTTATGAGTGGTTATAAAATCATTATGATTATCCTTGGGATTTTATCAGTCATGATATCCTTTGGAGCACTTGTGGCGCTTATTTGTCTAGAAATAGCAAAATAGCCCTTCGTTTCTTCGGAAATTAGATAAAACGAAAAGGCCATTTCTACATATTATTAAGTTTGTGAGATGAGCCTGACGTCACTACTCGTCTGACTATCTATCTATATTATAGTAAGGTTATGATATATCGTCAAATTGTGATGAATGTGTGTATGGCACATAATTTAAGGATATCGTTATAAAATAAGAAAACTCCTATTGGTTTAACCGATAGGAGTTTTTTCTTAGAGAACTCTTTTAGAACGTTCTCTTACATTATTCTTTTAAGTTATTCTTTTAAATCATTTGGTATAGCCGGTGGAGCCGGTGGTTTACCCATGGCTCTTTCAATGCATACGACAGCTACAAAGACTATGAGGCTGACGATGGAACCAAAGATGATGGACATAATGCCATATGGATTGCCCACGAATTCCCAGTATACGCCTGCGATAGAGCCGAGCACGATGGACCAAATGCCAGCGCCAGCTGTTGCATTTTTCCATGTGAGGCCTAGTAGGAAGGCAGCGAATGGGCCCGCGGATCTCATGGTGAAAGCAAATACGAGCATCGGAATGATGGCTTTGCTTACGAGAGAGATAACGATGGCGATAATGCCGAGGAATAGCACGCATAGACGGCTATAATTTGTGAGCTGAGCATCGGTGAGGCTTTTACCAAAATGATGTTCCACGATATCCTTGGTAAATACAGTAGCAGCGCCTAAGAGATCGCCTGCGCCTGATGAAAGCGTCGCCGATACGACAGCGGCCATAACGAAGCCCGCCATTACTGGAGGCATGAGGTTAAGTGCAACCGTTGCCACTGCATTATTGGCTTCAATTCCAGGGAATTCAGCTAGTGCTACGAGGCCTAATACGGCAGGAACGAAGGCGAATAGAGCCATGATAATACCACAAATGATGGAACCGAGAACGGCCGTTTTTTCGTCCTTCGCGGCGAAGTACCGTTGTACGGACTCTTGGCCGGTGGAGAAGGTCATGAAGTACATGATAATAAGGCCGATGATGGTTTTCCAACCAACCTTTGTGAAGCCCAGTTGTTCAGGTGGTAATTTAGATACTACTGTTTCCCAGCCGCCCACATTGTGCAATACAAATGGCACAGCGAGGGTGAAGCCCCCAACGAGAACGAAGAAGTGGATAACGTCTGTCATCGTTACGCTCCACATTCCGCCGGACATGGTGTAAATTACGAGTACCGCGCCGCAGATGAGGATGGCTAGTTCTGTTGAAAGCCCGGTAAGGACGCTAATAATGGTTGCTGTTGCAGTAATCTGTACGCCTGCTAAGGTAATCGTTGCTAGCATGGACAGAATGGACGTAATTAAATGGCTAGAACCACCAAAGCGACGACCGATGATCTCCGGTACGGTCGTTGCCATGGCACGTCGTAACAGTGGTGCGATGAAAGCAACGAGAATAACCCCAATCCCTGCAGAGACTACGTACCAACCTGCAGATAAACCCCAAGAACCATACGCTTTCGCGGCTACACCAACGGTACTCCCGCCACCGATTTCCGTAGCTGCTAATGTGCCTGCCGTCATAAGAACCCCAATACGACGACCTGCGAGTAGATAGTCAGTACTATCTTTTACACGAATATGACAATACACGCCGACCAATAAATTCAGTAATAAATAGGCACAAACAATGACCCATATAATAGTTAAAGCGTCCATATGCCACCTCCTAAACTACAAACTAGTTAGAGACATATACTAAATCACCCTTACTACTTGCGATGCATATATCAAGTATAGTTTAATTATCCATAAAAACTGGGGAAAATACAAAGAGGAGTTTCTTGCTACATTGGAGAATGTATATATATTAGGAACTAAAAAAAGCCCGTTATGACGGGCTTTTTTCTATGCATTTATCTGTATATCTCTATTATTCGTTCCTTATTGTATCGTATATTAGTTCGTTTTATAATAGACTTAGGATAGTTAGACGAGGTTGGGCCTCTCTTCGTTTTTGAAGGGAGGGATAAGTCTATGAGTGATTATGAAATAATCATGCTCCTCTTACAAGTACTGGCTATTGTCATTGCTTTTGGAGCCTTAGTAGCCCTTATTTGCCTTACAAAAAGCAAATAGCCCTCCGTTACCGCATGGTAGCTAAGTAAACAGAAAGGCCATTTCCTAAGTATTTTGATTTTCGAGATGCGCCTGACGTTTCGACTCGTCTGACTATCTACTTATATTATAGGGATAAAGATATATATCGTCAAATGGTGATAAACCTTATAAATATCAATTAAAAGTACATTCTATATACTAAATTATAAATTTATTAATCATAGGCACAGTCTTGTTTGCATAGTATACTTATGCTAATAAGATTGTGCTTATTTTATTGAGAGTTGCAGTTCCCTATAGTTTTAGAGAGAGGTTTTTATGATTCAACGTATTTTGATGCTAGCCCTTGTGTTGCTAGCTTTCACTATGCCTACAGAGGCAATTACATATCAAGAGTTGAAGACGTCACCACAGTTTAAGTTGGTTCATACACGATTGATGAATGGTTCTATGGAGAGTGGTGGCTTGTATATCTATTTGAACACGTATTCTATTGAGGCCCTTCGCTATGCACCGCCACAGTATTCTTTGCGCGGGACCTACTATGTTGTGATGGATACGTCTTATCAATCTACCATTGACGAGCGACAGCTCACCGTGGATTATGATACAAACTATTCGTTAGCGACCCTTATTCATTCGTCTCGTATAATGAGTCCGAGTCCATCTATGATGGCTTTGGTTGAGGCTAGTGAAAGTAAGTCTGGTTTGACTATGACAGAGGTAGATGTGGCGAAGTATACCTTTGATGGGGCGACGAAGCCAATGCATTATGTGAATGATACGCGTAAGTTCCCACTTAATCGTAATAACACTATTATGTATGATATAGCGGATGCTATGTTTATGTCCGTGTATCAGCAGCATTTTGATGATATTGTGGTACCGTGAGGTGGACGATGAAACGCATATATTTACTTTCACTATGGTTATTAGCCTGCCTCGTGTTGCCTATGAAAGGTCAAGCCGTATCACAGGGTGACTTATTAAATGCAGAGCGATTTGAGCACATCGATTCGAGTGCTGACTCTGGGCGAGGGGATGGAAAATATTTGGACCTTTCATCTGTTAAGTCTGTAACGGCACCGAATGGTCATCGTCGTATCGAAGCAGTCATCTATGTTTCTATGCCTGCTGCTAATATGATTCAAGGACTTTCAGTACAATACGATTACCAAATGGATCGTTCTTTGCGCCATTTGATTAATGCTCATGATAAAAGTTTAAAACAAGGTGACAAGACGCCATATATCTCTATTTGGCGTGCAAAACAAGGAAACTCAGGTATCACTGGAACCGTTAATGATGGCGGTACCTATTACAATAATGGACAAATTCGCCAACAACGTGTATATAAAGAAAATCTAAATGCTATGATTCTACCTGCTGATTTTGGTGACGAAAAATATAAATTGCCTAATTTGATGTATAAAAAAGCATATGGCATTCCCTATGATGATGAGCCGTGATAGCTTATGAATAGTACTAGAATGGTTAAAACAGTGGATAGACTCAGATGGATAATTAAATTTGTTTTTGGGCTCTTGTTAAAACTTATACTTTTGCTTATTTGGGGACTCTCTCTTTGTGGCTTTTGTAATCTGCTGTACGATCGATATGTATTAGAAGCATATCCATTAAGGGATTATCTGCCAGTATTGATCTTTACCTTTGGGAATATTTGGCTTTTACCAGGGATTATCTTGTGGTATGAAAAGCTATATCCCGCATTTGATAAGCCCGAAATTTATTATAGAGTTAAGGCTTGGAGCATTTCTCTAAAAGAAGAATCCTTTGTAGGAATGCTTATATTTTATGGTATAGAAATTTTTATAAAGTTAGGCTTGTTCATGTATGGCACTATTATTGTTTTAGCTATTGTTATTTTTGTGTCTCTTCATTTGCTCCGGTTCTGATTATTGTTAGACTGATATTTTGTTAGCTTTTGAACACGCATATTTTGTTTCTGATACGCTATAAACCTATTTACACAATGAAAAAGCCAAGCTACTTATATTTTGAAATAGCTTGGCTTTTATTAGTTTATTCGTATATTTATATAATATAATGCTTATTGTATCGTATATTAGTTCGTTCTATAATAGACTTATGATAGTTAGACGAGGTTGGGCCTCTCTTCGTCATCGAAGGGAGGGATAAGCCTATGAGTGATTATGAAATAATCATGCTCTTATTACAGGTAATAACTGTCGTTATTGCCTTTGGGGCTTTAATAGCGCTTATTTGTCTCACAAAAGACAAATAGCCCTCCGTTGCCTAGTGTAACTAGATAACTGAAAGGCCATTTCTCAAGATTTCATTATTTTCGAGATGCGCCTGACGGTACGACTCGTCTGACTATCTACTTATATTATAGGGATAAAGATTTATATCGTCAAATTGAGATAAACCTTATAAATATCAATTAGACGTAAATCGTATATACTAAATTATAAAATTATTAATAATAGGCACGGCCTTATTTGCATAGTATACTTATGCTAATAAGGTTGTGCTTATTTATATTGTAAATGTGAGAGAAAAAGATAAGAGGGTTTTATGTTACGTAAAAGTATAATTATGATGGCATTAGCGGCTGCTTTCACCATGAATGTTAGCGCTGTTCAAATCGAAGTCCCAGCCGGTCAACCGCCTATGCCAGGTGCTGATGCGAGTATTCCGGCTAATGCGTATGAGAATTATCGGGCCGGTAACTTGAGTAATGTAGCGGCTAGTGATGTTATAAAGTTACATTCTGAATCTGAGAAGCGTATGGAAATGTATGTAACTGATTGGGGACTAACACGAGATGAAGTCAATCAGATAGCAAGCGATTCTAAAAAGCTGATGGACTTACTTGCTAATGAGACTGCAGTTGTGTTGTTGCATGATGATCGTAATAACATCCGAGCATCTGTCCCTGGACTACTATTAGCAAGTAAATATTACCCAAAACGCAGTGATGGTGAACGTTTATCTATTGTAAGAGAGAATTCCATATTTTTTGCGATCGGTACGAACCCAAATTATGATGATGCATTAGGTAAATTAAAATCGGAGCGAAAAGGGGAGTTCATATATCCTGGTATTTCACATGGTAAATGGGCTATTGATACAGAATCTTTTGGTGAGAATACGCCTGCTATGGTTGCTGTAGTTGGTTTAGATAATCAACCAAACCAAGAATATATGATAGGCCTTAGCTACAAAAATCAGCCCGTTACCGATAAGCTCGAGCGCGTTATGAGTAATTATGTAATTCCGTCGATTCGCTCTTTAGATGATATGGATCATTATAGTGAAAGTATTAACTGGGATAATCTCATATATCGCATTCCTAAAGGGCTTAAACTAACAGCACAGAAATCATTAAAGGATTCTGCCGAAATAAGGGACTATAGTGGCTTAGGGATGCGACTTGTTGTGGCCAAGAAACCTGTAAAAGTAGATGATAAATATATTTACTCTTTTATTAATGAAATGTCGGAGGTAAAGCCAGAAAGTCAAATTATAGGTGATGCACCTATTCAGTCAGCATCTGTTTGGAATAATGGTGTGCCTAGTTTTTTGGTAGATAACTATCAACCAGGTAAAAAATCTTTAATGTATCGATTCTTACGGGATGATAAAAATGTATATATTATGAGTTTAGTTTATGTTGATGGGGCTGCGCCATATTCTCATATTCAGCTGCGTAACACAGTAGAATATTCTGACTTTGCAAATATTGAAACATTGAGAAATAAAGTAATCCGCATGCAAAGTCGAGAAAAAATGTAATACAGTTGTGTGCATTTAGTTTGTATATTTTGATAGGGGTGAACCAATGAGTAAACTCAAATATATCAAAACTATATTAGTGCTTTTGCTTAAGGCTTATCTTGTCTATTTATGGATTAACTTTGTAGAGACATTTGCTCAGCTACTCTATAATATTTATGTATTGAAAGTATATTCATTGGAGCATTTTGGTCTATTTCTATTCTTTCTCTTTGGGAATATATTCTGTATTCTGTGGCTCGTTTTATGGTGTAAGCGATTACCGCCAGCTTTTAACAAGCCCAAAATATACTATGAAATTAAAGATTGGATACGATCTAAGAAACAAGAAGCACCTATCTATAAAGTTCTGTTTGTCAGTTTAGCGCTTATGTTAAAACTATGTTTTGTAGTGTATATCTTAATTACAGCTTCCATTATTTTAAGTATTCCATTGGTAAATCTTTAGTATTCTTTCAAACGTTAAATAAACTAAAAGCCGAGCTTTTATTCCTTAGAATTAGCTCGGCTTTTATTAGTTTATTCGTATATTTGTATAATATAATTCTTATTGTATCGTATATTAATGCATCATATAATGTGATTAGGAGAATTAGACGATGTTGGAGAATAAGATAAACCGGAGGTCATTATGAAAGCATTTGAATCAAAAGATTATAAAGCGTTTTCTATGTTTGAGGATCGTTGGGCTCTTGTTACAGCTGGTACGCCTGAGGCTTTTAATACTTGTACGGTTAGTTGGGGCAGTATGGGCAATGTATGGGGACCTAATGGTGGTGATATGTCCACGGTGACGGTGTATATTCATCCGGCTCGTTACACTCAAGAGTTTATGGCTAAATACGATACCTTTACCGTTAGTTTCTTCCCTGAAAGTCAACGCAAAGCGCTTGGTTATTTAGGATCTCATTCTGGTCGCGATGAAGATAAGGTGGCTAATTCTGGTTTAACACCAGTTGCAGCAGGCGATGGAGTGACTTTCAAAGAAGCAGATTTAACATTTGTATGTAAAAAACTGTATGAACATCAATTTGACGAAGCTCACTTAGCGGATAACGTAAAGGAATATTATGCAGCAAATCCGTCTATGTATACCCAAGTTGGCAAAGATCGCTGGGAACCACATTATATGTACATCGGCAAAGTAGTTGAGGCTATAGAGGGCTAGTCTTATATACAACTTATTTATATTGAGGGAATTGTATGATTAAAAGAGCGATTTTAATAGGCCTTTATTCGTTTGGCCTTATAGTAACAGTACATGCTGCCAATATAAATCTTCCTGGTGGAGATGCCATGGTGCCTGATACTGCTTATGAAAACTATTCTTATAATAGTGTTGATATGGATCTGGTAGAGGCTCAGTTTAGACGTCGCTCAGGCCCTGTGGTAGCGCAGACTGTGAAAAATGGGCGTAGAACGGTAGAGCAAGCTAAGGCATATATGGATGGTAATGCCAAGTTTTTAAAACGCCAAGCCAATCAAAGTACGGTGTTCATCTTTGACGATGATACACAGCATATTCGCTTTTCTATGCCTTATCCAAGTCTTGAAAGTAAGGCGATTAATGATAACACTAATTCCGTTGTTAATGTCGTAAATGGTATTCCTCAATATTATATTAAAAGTATGAATGCAGATATCGTAGTCGATGTGGATGATAAGACTACCTATACGGATCGTGCTTTCACATATAAAACGGTAAAAAATGGTCAATGGCAGCAGAAGTATGGGATTATGACACTCATCCCTGGAAAAGAAGAGAAAGCTGAGCCGCGTACGAGTACGGGTGTTGAGTTTTCCCTGCCTAGTGATACGAACCATGTATATCGTGTTAACATCATAAATCGTGGTAATGGCAATCCAGATCATATTAGGTATGCAGAAGGGGCTTTAGCGAATTATGTGATTCCATCGGTAGAGGATACAAAAGCGATAGATCGCTATTCTAATGTTGAGAAATGGGGAAACCTTGAATATCGTGTGCTCAAGAATAGTACGAGAAAAGCCGATTATGAGCCTACATCCTATGGTGAGGAAACGCGCGTTTATAAGGTGGGCGATATAGTGCAGCTGATTAAGCGCCGTCCGATTTTTCCAAATGATGAAAAACATTTTTATTCAGGTGCTTTTTCTACGATGGACACGATGAGCCGAAAATACCCGTATTCAGTTAATGATAATGCGACCATTTGGCGTAATGGTGTGCCTGCATTTAGTGGCAGCGTAAAATTTGATAATGGTATTAATTATACATATTTTACAATCCGTGATGATAAATATGTGTACAGCATTGAAGTTGCTTATAAAGCCAATGCGGTAAAGACGTCTTATCATGATATTCGTAATATGGTAGAAATGGCAAAATTGATCAATCGTCCGCATAAGCAAGAGTTTCCTGCGTTGAAGTACATTTGGGAGGCTGATGTCTTTAGATTGCCTTAAAGATTAACTAATATTTTGTCTATGTGTAGATACACTTATGCATAAAAAGAAATAGAGAAAGAAAAACAGCCAGTATTGCGATTTGCAGTACTGGCTGTTTTGGTTACACATCTTATTAGATTTTGAACGATGTTTTAATGGGCATGGCTCTTCTCTGTATCTGGGAATAAAACATGCTCTTTTAGTTTAAAGCTAGGATTATTGGTAGACTCAAAAAACTCAATCATATTCCGTAATTTTTGAACTTTCTCAGCATGTAAAAAACTTGGGTAAAAGATGATATAGGTAAAGCTATAGGTCCCATCATAGGATTGAAAGGTTAGGATGTGATCATCCTTATGAGGTGTATAGATGTGTGTGGATAATCCAGGAATATTATTATTCCATATAACGGAATAATTAATATAATCTGATGTTGGCTGGGAATAGTATATATTCCAGAACGTATCTAAATTAATGTTAAAATTGTAATGCCCGTTTACAACAAGATCGCGCGCATATGGGTTTTTAGGAATATTATTAGTAGAAACAAAGAATGTTATGTTCCCCTTTTTGTAGTATCTAATATCTTGGTACTCGGTGCCTTTTTCCTCACCTATGTATATAGCGTCTTTTGGTACGCGGTATTGTACACCGTTTAAGTTTTCTATGCGTGAATATTGATTTAATTCATTTAGATTTTGCACAGAGGGAAGCACATAATTAGCCAATAATTTATCTGTAGGAACTTTGTTCAGAACGGGGTTGTTATCATAATAGACAAACCCTGCATGATATAAGGGTTGACGCATGTTATAGTTCTTAAACTTAAAATTGATCGTGTCGATGGTAAGAGTTGTTTTTTTACCGTTTTCAAAGTGTGGCATCTTCATGCTATCCCAAGTGCTGTAGGTCAGAGTTGGGTATGAAAATACAGAGCCCTTTATATCAGAAATCTGTTTTGCCGGATTACGTTTTGCCATGTCCTGAAAGAAATCACGAACATTCTTGTCGGTTAGTTTTTCATAAGCTATTTTTGTGTTACGCCAGTCATAGTCTTTGTAATCAGCATAGTCAATTTCTAAATTGAGACTCCCATTATTGGTTAACACTCGATAGTCTTCAATGGTTCGACTTGGGTTTTTGTAACGTCCTATATCATAATCACTTTTTTGGCCCGCTACTGGGAATGAAAGCCGAATTTGGTTGTATTGGTCATGAATGGAGATGACTGTATTATGGTAATGTTGACCGCGATATATAGAGGCAGCTTTAGCATACTCAATTTCGTTTTTACTAATACCGTTAGCCTTGTCTTTTAACCTTAGTGTTTCCACATAGTTTGCTACATCCTTTTCAATATCAGGGTTCGTGGCTTGATAATTTATGTAGGCATCCTTTGAAATCTTTGAGTCTGCACCAGGAATATTAACATCAATGGCTCCTATTGGTGATAATATAGTGCTCATCATGAAAGCACCCGCTAATAGTGGTAGTTTTGTCATGGTAGTATCTCCCGTCTATACTCTCATATCTATTGATACTGTCATAATCCATTGGTTATGTTATTAAGTATAATTATATAACATAATACTTATTGTAGTGTATATTAGTGCATTATATAATGGGGTTAGGATAGTTAGACGAGGTTGGGAAATAAGATAAACCGGAGGTTATTATGAAACCATTTGAATCAAAAGATTATAAAGCATTTACTATGTTTGAAAAACGTTGGGCTCTTGTTACAGCTGGTACACCTGAGGATTTTAATACTTGTACTGTTAGTTGGGGCAGCATGGGCAACATGTGGGGCCTAGTTGGTAATGATCTTTCCACAGTGACTGTGTACATCCATCCAGCTCGTTATACCCAAGAATTCATGGCGAAATACGATACGTTTACCGTTAGTTTCTTGCCTGAAAGCCAACGTAAGGCTCTTGGTTATTTAGGATCTCATTCTGGTCGTGACGAAGATAAGGTGGCTAATTCGGGCTTAACACCAGTTGCAGTAGATAATGGTGTCATGTTTGAAGAAGCAGAGTTAACTTTTGTATGCAAAAAGCTTTACGAACATCAATTCGATGAAGCACATTTAGCGGATAAAATAAAAGAGTATTATGCATCCAATCCTCCTGAATATACAAAAGCTGGCAGTGATCGCTGGGAACCACACTATATGTACATCGGCGAAATAGTTGAGGCTATAGAGAAATAGACAATCTATGTAATATACAAATAAGGCAGTCCATCAGGACTGCCTTATTTGTAGTTATATTTTTCAAAAGGAGAACGTGAGACGGTATTTACTACCTGTATTAATAATAACATAGGGTATGGGCACAAAATGTCACATAATTTTGATACTAATTCTTAGGTGATGGAGCTAGGTTTTATGATGTAGTTTACACTAGATTTTATGGTGTAATTTTCACTATATTTTTTGGTAATTTATCAAAATAAGTCATAAAATTGATGAAAAATCAGTATATATGAGCCGACAGTGAGGAATAGCTTATATAGTGGGTTCTTTCATTGAGAACTACTATAAATTGTATATTTTGATAAAATTTTATGAATTTTAACCCCACAAAAAGTGCAAAATCTGATATAATAATAGTATCAAAAATAACTACGCGAATGCGTAGTTTTCTTATTTTGTGTTTGGCGTAGGTAGTCCCATGAGTGTAGTGAAGCCCTTATTATGGCTATTAGAACCGTATATCGTATATAAAGCCTATTTATGGGCGCTCCGCTTTATAGCTCATCCATTGACGTGGGAAGGCGAGATAGACTTATTCTCCTTGACCTTAACGGTGCTGCTCATCCTTGATGCGGTGGCGTTGCCATTGGTGATTTTGTATTGCCCAGGTCTCAATCCTAGAAAGCGTATGCCCGACTGGATTGTCCGATTAGGTACTCCTATTTATATCGTCCACAATTGGCTTGATGGCAAGGTGGGCGGCGGTACGTCTACACCGATTGTATGGCTCCGCAGAGCCTTACATTCACTATTGCTGTTTATCTATTATCTTGTGCCATTTTATGTGGGCGGTCATCTCGTGATGGGCCTCGTGGTAGCGCTTATGTATGATGTCCTCATTTGGGCACATGGAGGTGTGTAGTGGCTACTTGTGAATGGCCGACGACGCCCTTGTATCAGGCGTATCACGACCATGAGTGGGGCCGTCCTATTCATGATGATCGATTGCAGTTTGAACATCTCTGTCTTGAAAGCCTCCAATGTGGTCTCAGTTGGCTCACGATTTTGAATAAACGAGACATCATTCGAGGCTGTTTTGATCACTTTGATATTGATGTGGTGGCTGCTTATGGTGAAAGCGACGTCGAACGGATTATGGAGACTGAGGGCATGCTCAAGTCTCGACCTAAAATTGAGGCTATCATCAATAATGCTTCTGCTTTTAAACGTATTCAAGATGAATTTGGTTCGTTTTGCAACTATATCTGGGCTTTCACAGATAATAAAACTATTATTTATGAAAGCCATCCCGATGGGCATGTGCCAGCAAAGAATGGCTTATCTACGCGGATTAGTAAGGATCTAAAGAAGCGAGGGTTTAAATTTGTAGGCCCTGTGACTATCTATTCCCATCTGCAAGCTAGTGGCCTCATCAATGATCATGGCAAGGACTGTCCTTGTTTTGACGAGATTAATAAGCACGCAGATATTGTTCAATTGCCTGTAGACGCGGAGGATTAATATAGTTTTCAAATAATCGTTAGTTAACAATAGTTTTTATACATGATTGGTTTTACAAAATTGAACTTGTGTTAAACCACACTTTAAGGTGTACACTATAGTCGATGGAAAGATAGCGTTCCATCATATGTCGGCCCGCTTTATATACAAACACATATATTCTCTCTCTCCAAAGCGGGTCTCTCATATACTTCTCTCTCAAAGCTATAAACACAACATGAAGCCCCTATCCTTTACTGATATGTACCCATTTTCCTGGACACATATTATTTACTAGCCTAAACACATGGATGCTTCCCTGTATTTTACAGGGG